>NZ_MWQE01000009.1 GCF_002210285.1 Fibrobacter sp. UWR2
AGTAAGGTTTTGGGTTATTGGGGGTGGATTGTGACACAGTTTATTTTACAGCCTCGTTTATAATTTTCATCTAACGCAAAATTTGTCGTTTCATCCTTCACATAGGGTATTATAACAACAAAAACAAAAAATAAAAAATGAAATTCTAACACAAATTTTGGCAAAGATTGATTCTCATTTTTTCGAATATAACATATAGCCCAAGGATGATCTTTTGCTAGAGGGTGTTGACACGAAAGTGCAATTTTCGGCAACTCGTTTTCATCGGCCCACCCACCCTTTAGCCAACTTATGGTATCTACCAATTCATCTCTAAAACCATTCCCTATCAACGAAATCGCAAATTTAACCAAGGCTTTGTACAATTTTTGTGGAACAATTTTTTCAGGAACATCACTCACTATTGATAATGTATTATCTGTTTGAGTCCAAATAGAACCGTTAAAGGTAAATTCATTATCAGACACTCCAAAATGACCTTCTTTTTGAGGCACCCCATTTTTTCCTTTTACTTTAAACATGCATCGGAAGAACGCAAGGAATTTTGCAAATTCTGCCTCGATGTCACTGCCAAAGAAATTATTGCACGAATCACATTCTTCATTTTGCACAAGATTCTTGTTTCCCAAACTCTCTGAAATAGCATGAGCCTTCTGCTTATAATTTGCCGGATTATCGCAATCACAAAAGATACATTTTCTTTTACTCTTATCAGATTCTCCTATCGGCAATGTTTTCTCGTCAAACATTCGAATTTCATAATTTTCCTCTATAGCGGACTTCATTATTTTCACATCTTTTTCATTATCTATAAAACCTTTTAAATTTTCACGCAAAAGCTGTTCTTTCAACTTTTCCAATATTTCTGGCTTTTGCAGACGAGGGAGGAAATAAAAGACGTCACCATTTTCAACAAGATGCAACCATCTCCCCAAAGATTGAAGTTGCGGATACGCAAAAATGTTATTTTTTATAAATAACGATATGTTATCTCGCATCTCAGAATTCATTCGAAATTCGCATTTTGTTTTAAACGAAGTCAGCGCATTCTTTTTGTCTATTTCAACCTCACAAAATAGGCAAAAGAAATCATATAACATTTTTGTTTGAGCCATAACGGTAATCGTTATGGCAGAATATGTTCCCATTAGAATATATTGATGACCGGGAAGAACTTTATCAATCATTTCATCCTCACAAAATATGGCTTTTTGCTATTTATATCAAAAAATGTCATCTATCATCCTAATTTAAGGTAGATACCTATTAACTGACAAATGACTCCAACACTAATCATCAAAAATCCCAAAACAAGAAGAATTTGACCGGTCGTCTTATTTATTCGTTCTAAATGTTCCGTCATTCCATTTATGACCGGCGTACTATTGGTACCTCTTTCAATAAGATCCGTTAGTGCAACAATACTCATTTCATGAGCATCGAGAACAAGACCAATCCATTTTAGCAGCATTTTCACTCTTACTGCAAGCAGAACCGATCCAATTACATTAAGCACAGTTCCTATACTCATTATACCTATATCCATAACTTCTTCCTTTTTTACTTTATTTTGATAATTTTGACAAGACCATATCCACATGAAGAGGTTTGCGTCACTTCCGCGCAAACACAAGAACCTTCTCTTATACCATCATTTACCAGGTCCTGATATTGTTGACGATCAATGTCCACAGTAACAACAACTCCATTAAAACAATCTGATAAAGAGATTTCATTTTCATCTTCATCAACATCTTCAACATCAAATAATTTAAAATTACTAGATGTCAGAGTATTTAACACCGTGAGCGCGCACAGTTTCCTTCTTTGAGCATGATCAACTAATTTTTCATATAATTTTCTTAAAGCTTCAAAAGTTTTCAACCCATATTGTTTTACATATTCAATATAACCTCCCAAACACACATCAAAACGCGATGTATCTTCAACGAGAGAAACCGTCAAACAGTGATGTTTTGAATTTCCTTGAAAATAAGCCATATATAGAGTTGGGTCATAAAGATATTGTGTCGCCTCAAAGATCTCATCTTCATGCGTTAAATAACCTGATTCCTCAAAAGCTGTCAAAATCGCATTATCCTGTTCAGGATTATTGATTAAAAACCAATCAATGTCATTTAATGTTTCAATTTTGGGGTCAATTTTTCGAACGCTTTCTAATAATTTATTGGTTTTATCTCGCATTTCTTGGTCAAAATCACGGCCATGTTTTTTTACAGATATAAATCCTTCATTAGGAACAATACGCGAAATATCGTGAATTTCTTCCAGCATTGGAGAATGCAAAAGATCTGCCGGCGTACAATATTGAGAATCCTTTACAAGTTTTATCCCGACAGATTCAAAAGCTTCAGCAACAAGACGAGAGCAAAACATCCCTTTTTCCTCAGGCCCGTTTTTTATAATTCCTCGTTGTCTCAATCCCGCCATAAAAGCCTGTGAAGTATTGTATCGTTGGCCAATTCGTTCACGTGCAAAATTTTCTATTTGCATTTTTTCATCATCTGTAATAGTTTCTTTTAATCGCATTAGATGAATTGAGCATTCATCTTCATATTCAAGCCGTTCAATATTCCTTGATTGAATTCCTTCTCCTGTAGAGTCAATTAACACATGAGGATCAACAAGTAATGAAGCATGCGATATATCGCTCCCCGTACCCAATCGAATGACTTTACTGGGGAAATGAGTTGTTGTCGTCAAAAGAATGTCGCATTTCTGAGTTTTTGAAGTATCCAGGTAATACATATTTTTCGCTCTGTAAAAAAAATACAATCAAAAGAACCATTTCTTTTGACTACATTTCATTTTAATTTATAAAAAAATTATTTTATCTCAAACTTATTAATTTGTTACATTACAAACATATCAATTTTGTATAATTTTTTTTGCAATTTCGTCCAACGGCTTGCGGAGTTCTTCAAAAGGGACATTGAGATCTAGATTCTTAACACTTATCTGGTTCCCGCTCATGCTATAATTCTTGTCAAGAGTGATCTCCGAATCAGTTTTTGCATATAGAAGCATGCCGGAAACAACCGTGTCCGAATCTCGCATTTCCCACGCCTTGTTCTTTACATAGGCGAAAATTTGATAAAGATTGCCAGACTTGAGCTTATCTTTGCCGTATCGGTTATAAGTTTCTTTGCTATAATATTTCGCATCTATAATTAGAACTTTAGAATCTTTTTCAAGGGTTACATCTGTAATCATTTTGGGCAATAGACCAGTATCTTCTCCTGAATCTAGTTGCCATTCAATATGAGATGCACTAACGGAAAATGCTGCTGGATATTCCTGTTTAAAGAACTCGTAGATAAACTTTTCATATAGTTTAGGCAGCTCTTTCTCGTCACTATAATCCTTTGCATATTTATTCCCAACTTCTTGCGTCTGCAATTTTCTCAAATACAACCAATGACAAACATATATAAGCATTCGATAAATTTGAGTGTTTCTATTAAAACGTTTATTCCAATCAACTAAATGCAAATCAATTAAAGAGGCATTAGAAAAATAGACCATTAACTTATGAATTTTTTTCTTCCTGTCCGAATTCACCTCTTTATTGTGCAATAGTAAAGAGCATGTTGTTTTGATTATACGGTTGAATTCAGAATTTTCAGTATACTCATCATAGCTACAATCAAGTTTCTTATTGAGCCAGCAAGAGGATTTTATTGTTGCAGTTATATTTATTTTACCACGCGGAGAGGACAGTTGTTCCGTCAAAGTTTCATAATCCCTAAGCAGGCCTCTTTTGACAAGGGATGCCGTGCCGATAATAATTATTTCCGCCAACAGATTGTCTATGTTTGAGAAATCCTCACATGCCAAGCGACGAAAAGCCCCCTCTCTCAACGAGTGGAAGGCATAAGCTAGCATGTAATAGATATTCTTTATAGGAATCATTTAATAGCAGCTCTTAACTCTTCACTCCATCTTTTCACTTCATCCTTATTATCAAACCAGTATTCCTTAAGCAAAGGAATCAAATCAAACTCAACAATCGATTTCAAGCTTTGCGAAACCTGATTCTCGGGAATGTTGCAAAAATAGCTATGACCAATCCGATATCCTTCCCCAAGGGAATCATCATTAGCAATGGCTTCATTCAGCTCCATAACTTTACGTACAAGATTATTCAGTTTTTCGCTATGAACCTTCTCAATTTCGTTCCCGAATTTAGCGGAACCAAAAGCGGGCTGAACATCATAAAAAGAGAACCTTCTGCGCAAAGCGTAATCAATCATAGCCAAACTTCTGTCGGCCGTATTCATCATCCCAATAATATGCACATTAGACGGAATGAAAAATTCGTCATTTTCATAAGTAAGTGTAACAGTATTCTTGGGGCCACGCTTGTCATTCTCAACAAGCATGAACATTTCACCAAAAATCTTACTGATATTTCCTCTATTTATTTCATCAATAATAAAGAAATATGGCCGGTCGGCATCGTCATCTATAGCTTCTTTGCAGAACCTGTAAAAAGGTCCATAATGCGGTTCAAACCCAGTTTTTGTAGGTTTATAACCCATCACAAAATCTTCATAGCTATAACTCTGATGGAATTGAATTAATTTAACACGTTCCTCATCCACCTCACCCATAATTGAATAGGCCAGGCGCTTTGCCATATATGTTTTTCCAACTCCAGGAGCTCCCTGCAATATGATATTCTTTTTTTGAAGGAGGAGATCCTTCAGCATATCATAATCTTCTTCTGATATGAAAACCTCATTCAAAAAGGAAGTCTTGTCATAAGTCACCTTGGCGATTTCCTTTGTTTCGTCCTTTGAAGAGTCTTCCGTAGAATCGGAATCCTTAAAACTCTTTACCAAAAGATTAACCAAATCCCGATATTCAGTTATATCAACGCCTTTTCCAATTCAACAACTATATCGGTATCAAGCCACTTTACCTTACAACAATGCCTATAAGCGTCTTTTATTTCTGGTGATATTGATTCATCATAAAAATATCCCCCTTCAACAATTCCGCAACCAATAACTTTGTACATGCCTTTCTTCGCAAAAACGACATCCCCTGGTTTTATTTCGTTCCCCATTTGCCATAGGCATAAAGTGTCATTTTTGTAGCTTTTTGTTTGGTTACCCCAAAAATTTCGCACCGCAGCGCGGATTTCTTCTCTATTATGGAAACGCCTCAAATCTCCAACATCACCCCAACCAACAGACATCACACCTTTTTTCTTGTCATTCTCAAAATTTGAGGCCTTTCGTCCAGGTGAAAAAATCCAATATTGAGCGTCCTTATTTGTGAGGAGATTTTCAATAGATTCATCATCTTCTAAATCATTTTTAGAATCTTCGTCTTCTATTTTCTGAATCTCTTTCTTTGCACTATCATCCGCTTCTTGCGCTTTTTTCCAGGCAATTGCAGACAGTTCTACAAAAGATTTTGCAATGCTATCATCAATTTTTAGATACTCCCGCACGATATCAATTATGTCAAAGTACTGGTTGGCGGATATTTTTCCTTTTAATTTAGGGAGACGACTAACATAGTCCTGGGGCATTATTTTTGACTTATATAAAAACCATCGAAGATTTGCATCAAGATTCAGAAATAAAGCAGGCGCAATCCAAAAAAGGGCCATTGTAATTTTTGACGTACCATTCCCTTTTTTCTTGATTGCAAGATCAAAGTATTTCTTTACACCATTTTTTTCCGGCTCACCCTGTTTTTCAATGTAACCAAGAGCATTCTCAAATAATCTCCACAACTGGTTAATATCATCCGCTCCACGTTCATCAATGAACTTATAGAACGCTGCTCCAAAATTATTTACAGTGGGAATTCCATCAAAGTTCGTGGGAATGGTTCCTTCTACCTCCAATTGAGCAGCTAAACTAGATATAATTTTACGCTTATTATCAGGAGTCATAGAGTTCTTATTAAAAAGCCCCATAACAGTAAACGGGTCTATGTCAAAAAGCTGCGAACCGCTAGTGGGCGGAGTAACCAAAGCTCCGGGGTAAAGCGCATTTATACGTTCTACAACAACATTATGGTCTGGGTTTTCTAATGTGGGCAAATCAATACCCGCATCGTTAAATGCAGATTTAACCTTTCGGACTAATTCATTATGATTCTCTTTGTAAGGAAGGAGCTTTTTAGCAAACGCTCCATAAAATGGGATCCAATCAAATTGATTTTCTGCCATAAATTATTCCTCATCGGTGTTAGGTTCATTGCCCATTGGATTTTTAAAATTGCAATTAAAGACTATTTTTGCGCTGTTAATTCTTCCAGCAAGTAGAACGAGAGCTCGTTGTCTCTCATTGCAGCATCAAAATCATTATCGGAAGATTTTTCAATAAGTATCTTTTCAAGATCAATCGCGCATGGTTCGGTGATTTTGACCAAATCTACCACATGGTCATCTTCCTTTTTTACTTTGTATAATTCAAAACCATCGGCACAAGGAACAGTATGACCATTATATATGCATATTATTAGGTATTTTATCCGGCTCCATTTCTTTTTTAATTCGCTATATACTCTGGGCCCACCCGATTTTGTAGTGTAAACATGCCCAAACTCATCTTCATGATGTTCTTCAATAAAGACTTTAGGATTGTTGATTTGATTTTCAAGGGCAATTCGAACATCATGATATTCGCCGTCTGCTACATTAGAATGTATTCCTACTGCAATTCTTGAGTAATCAATAGAAAGGGTTAGTTGATTTTCAGGCATGATTTTGCTCCTTTGTTGATTATTCCTCGTCTTGGGAGAGTTCGTCGCCCATGCGGTATTTAATGTCGTAATTAATGATGAAGTCGAGTTCTTCTTCGGTAAATCCGTAATGTTTGGCAAGCACCTTGTCTATTTCGTCTATAATGGGTTTTGATTTTGAAGGGTAGTATTCCTCATAAAAAACCTGCGATTGACCATAAAAGCGATTTTTTATCAATTTGTTCTTCTGATAAGAATCTGTTAATTTTTTATTTAAATCTATCAATTCTTTTATTTTTAGTGGACAAGGAAATTCCTTCCATTCTCTCTCAGAAAAATCACGACAGTTACTATACATTTTATAATACCAATAGTATAGCGAACTATTTAGTACATTTGCCACACATTCTGAAATTTCTTTTGAGCCACATGCAATTGTTTTGTAATGACTAGACTCTTTCATTCCTTTGTTTGGTTGAAAAGACATTGCTCGGATAAAATATGTAGGGGCATTGTGAAAGTAAACATAATGCTTGTTAGTCTTCAAATTAAGGAAACCGATTTTATCATCCTTTCTTTTTGACAATTTCAACTTTATGTCTTCTTCACATTTTGACCCTATTTTAGACAAGCCTATATCAAATGCATCTAATGTATTTTCAGCAAAATACAGCGTCGTAAACAAATTCACTCGCTCTTCGGTATACCAATGCTTGTAAGAAGAAGAGAAATACGATGTAAAACAATTATTGTTTTTATATCCTGTAAAAATTGTAAGCCTTTGTTCAACGTCAAATAGTTTTCCAGGTCGATTCGAATAAGACGACACCCAAAATTTCATATTTTTTTTCAGAGTATCAACTAGTGGATTAAATTGGGGACTAGATACTGATGATATGGGAATAATCATTCCCATAAAACCATTATCACGAACCATTTTATTTGATCTCTCTAAAACAAACGCATAAAGATTATTACAACTAATCGTTTCATATTCTTTTAAAGAATAAATATCGGATACAGCCACTTTTGAAATAGAGTTCTTCTTTGTATAAACAACATACGGCGGGTTTCCGATAATCACATCAAATCCACCATTGCCATGAATTATCTGGTAAAATTCCGAAAGCCAGTGGAAAGGTTGGGCATCGTGTTTCCATTCGTCAAAAGGTTTACCCATACCATTGGTGGCGTACAGTTTTTTATCAAGCGTCTTGTTAAGTTTCTTGAGAGATGTCTGCAGCGTCTTCTTGGATTCCTTGAATGTCGCAAGGTCGCCACCATCCAATTGGATTTGCCTGAATTCATCATATATCTTGGCAACATCGGCCATCTCTGCATCAATTTCAGGCTTCTTTCCCGCTTCTATCCAATCGCCCTCAAAACTACGTTCCAGTTCCCTTTCATTCGCAAAACCAACAAGAGTGTTTCCACAACGCACATTAAAGTCAATATCGGGCAACGGGTCAAGTCCTAGATTATCGGCACGCTTATCAACTTCTACTACGGCAACCATCTTCAAGAACAACCGCAATTTTGCGATTTCCGTGGCTTCGTGCATTATATCCACGCCATAGAGGTTTCGCAGTATTATGCTCTTGTATATAAAGTACTGGATATTGCTACGATACTTGTCCTTGATTTCGTCCAATTCTTTTTTGAAGGATCCGTCCTTCTCGTTGAATTCCTCCATGCGGTCGATGCAGCGTTCATACAGCGGCTCCATTATGTTCATGGCTGCAAACAGGAATGCACCCGAACCGCATGTGGGGTCAAGGACTGTCACGTTTTGTAATGTATCAAAGGTCTGCGCTATAAAATTTTCGCTGGGCGTCTTTTCAATCAAATCTTCGGCAAACTTGCGAATATCCAGATTGTAAGTAACAAAATCGTTTATGTCGTTTATCTCGTGAGACGATATCTTTTTCCGCAACGACATACAGCGTTCACGACGCTCAACGGTTTCGCGCCAAATTTCGGTAGGCAGGGCAAGTTCGTCATCGGCCTTTTCGTTCCAGCGGGCACGACGTTCCAACAAGTTCGGCTTCGTGGTATCTATGCCCTTTTCTATGTAATCGGGCAAGGGCAAATCAACGCCCTTCTTGACGGCATCATAAATGTAGGTGTCGCCACTTTGGGCAAGGGAGTCCCAAATAAAAGCCTTTTCCTTTTCATCCAGGGATTCCTGCACCTTGTTCATCACATAGGGCACAATGCAGTTCTTGCCTATGTACTCGGTAATGTCTTCCTTGGTGTAGTAGGCGCCCATTTGGGCACGGTCATTGATATACTGTTCAAAAATGTAACCCAGCACATCGGGGTTGATGTCCTTGCCACTGGCAGAAATTCGCGTATCCAAGTGCCAGTTCCACTTGTCAAAGAAGTCGAACAAGGCTTCGAATGCTTCGTCCTTGATGTCAATATCCTTGTAGTCGCGCTCTATCTGGTGTTCGTCGAACATACCTCCGTTCAGGTAAGGAATCTTGCCGTATGTCTTTTCAAATTCGGCCAAACGCTTTTTACTCGGAGCGTTAAGTCCACCATGGAACAAAGCCTTCAGGAATCCCTTGTAGAAAGTGAAATACTTGTCTTCGCCCTTATGTTCCTTGCACCATTCCAATTTATGCCGCAGATAGTGCGGGTCAAAATCCAGAAAGCCCTTCTTCTGGATGAAATAGCAGAACATGAGGCGATTCAGCATCACCGACACATACCACTGGCGGTCCCCTTCAACATCTATTCCGCTTATAAATTTTGCGAAGGAGTCATGCTGCTTGCGGAACCCCGTGTAGAAATCCTTGGTAATCTTTTCGGAGTTTACCGCAAATTCCTTCTGCACACGGCTTGTCACATCGGTAATGGTAACCTCTTCGTCAACGCCGAAGGAGAGATTATCCATTTTCTGGGCCAGGAATTCAGCCTTGCCAGCATCCTCGTACTCAATGCTTACCAATGTCCGCTTTTCGACAGTCTTTACGGGGATAATCCACAGGTGGTGTGAACCCATGGTAAATATGGCGATATAGTTTTCGCCATACTTGCGGAGCCTGTGGTCAATCTTTTTGCAAAGGGAATTCGTCGGAATCTGCTCGACATCGGCACGGTAAATCTTGAAACTGCTCTTTTGGGCGATTTCTTCGAAATCAAAGGAAAGCTCATCTTCGCCTTCCACAATATTCAGGGGAAGCGGCATGCGATTAGACGGATTGTCATAACCCATTTCCGAAAACAGGGCGGCAAAATCGTTGTCCTTGAGATAAGCAATAAATTCTTTCTTGTTCATGGTGTTACCGTGACTTGTTCTTTAGTCCCATAGAGCAAATAATTTGCGGTTCCTTGATGGCTGCATTTTCTTCGCCCCTGATAACGAGCCTGTCCTCATTCCGGAAATCAACGACCGTCGCGATGATTTCTTCGGGGCTAGCATTCCTGCGCAGCATCTGGCCAAGAATGTACTTGGCTTCTTCGTACATGGGATAGTTGTAGATATCGTCAACGGAGAGCTTCAAATCATCCGTGACAAAGAACGTTCCTTCATGATCCTTGCAGTAAGTATCGAGTAAGGTAAACAGGCGATTCTTGGTGCTGAATCGCGGTCCAAGAATACCTCCCTGCGGAATCTTGACCGATTGCATTTCCTTGATGGAACGCTTGACGAGTTCATGATGGTTGTCAAGCGCGGGATTCACTGCAGGAGTGTCGTAATCACAGGCCAACGCATCCAAAATGGTCTTTTGCGACTGCGTAACGATATTCTTCTTTATGTCCATCCACATGAGCATATCGCTTCCGCTCGGAGTCTTTGCGTAAGTGATAACACCCTGCTTCGATTCGTCTTCGGAGTTTTCCTTGGTCGAATAGATGACATTGCTCAAATTCGGGATAATGTTTTTCAATCCCGGATATTCTTCCGTTGCAGATTTCCAAATCTGGTAAGCATAACTTGCCAAATCGACTTCGCCATCTTCCTCTTCGTCAAGGACACCCTTCTTTTCGGTATAAAGGTCCTTGATGTTTGTCTCGTCGCCCTCGAAGAAAACTTCATCGGAACCAACCACATCGGCGTTTTCCTTGATTCGATTAGAAAGGCGCTCCTTAAGCCTGATGAGCTTTTCCACACCTTCCGACGGGAAGAAACTGCAACAGTAAATCACTTCGGATTTCTGACCGATACGGTCCACTCGACCCGCACGCTGAATCAAGCGGATAATTGCCCACGGCAAATCAAAGTTAATAATGATATGGGCATCTTGAAGGTTCTGGCCTTCACTCAGCACATCCGTTGCAACAAGGACTCGATATTGCTGATCTATAGGCAATGGGTTTTCAACCTTGTTACTGATTGGCGAGAACTTGCCCACTTCTGCTGTGGGGTCTTCGGAATCACCTGTAACGCAACCAACGTTCTCTATACCACGATTTTGCAGTTGCTTTGCGATGTATGCAGCCGTGTCACTGAACTGGGTGAATATAATTGCTTTTTCGCCCTTGAATTCGCCTGTCAGCAGCTTATGCAATTCGTTGAGTTTTTCATCTAATTCCGGTTCCCAACCACCGCAGTATTCCAGCATGTTCATCAATGTTGTACAGTCGGCCTTTAAATCCCTCTTCAAGGTTGGCGTAAAGTAGCCGGAATCAATCCAGGAAACACTACTGGACTTGTCGGCAACAATGCGTTCGTAAATCTGCTGAGCAGCCTTCTTGTATTTTTCTTCAGTTACAGTTCCCGCAAAATTTAGACTATCTCCAAAAATGGAACCCGATTCATCAAACAAATCGTTGGTATGGTTTTCCACATCCTCGTCATCAAGGAAATTATCCGCCAAGGCATTCTCTGCTCCAATAGGGAACGGGAGCTTTTTCTCAATAGCATAGAGATAAACTGCATTTCGGAGAATGTGCCTATGGATAGAAATCAGGAACACAAGGCCGGAACTGTCCATTCTCTTGAAGAAGTTAGTCCGACAGAAGCCCATCATTCTGACGCCAGCCTTGCTCAAGTTGGCAAGAATTTGCTGCTCAGTTCCGTTCGCATTCTTTTGTTTCGTCGGCGAGATATATTTGCTTAGGCCATAACGAGGGAGTTTCAGTTGCCCCATCATATCCATCATCTCGTCAGAATAAAGACGACTGAACTGGTCGTTATCTACTGTCTTGAACTTGATTGCTCTCGGAATGCGTTCCGGGAAATAGGACTTCGTTCCATCCGGAAATTCCAGATACTTGCGGCCGTAATCATCAGTCTTTGCGTAATTATCCTTGATGAACGTGCGGGTGCGACGCACAAGGAACAAACGCATGAGTTCTTGCCAGTCTTCAGGTTCGTAACTCTTTTCAAAGGCGCCAACACCGCGAATGAATGTTTCTGGATGCTTGACAGAAAATTCCCTATCGCCCTGCAATGTGCGGATATAAGCCTCGGGCTTAATGCCCAAATCATATTCTTCCGGCAAGAACAACCTTAACTGGTTACTTAAATCCTTATATTCTTTGTTGTACGGCGTTGCAGTAAGAAGCAAGACTTTGCTGTTCTGGTACTGAATAAAGTCCTTTAGATTCTTGTAGCGCGCACCATCGCTATTACGCAAGTTATGGCTTTCATCTACAATGATTAAGCGATAATACTTCAGGTTTTTGTAATCAAGATGTTTGGCATTAGAATATACATCGGCCTTTAAATCGTAATCCTTGATGTACCCCTTCCACATCGGGATAAGGTTTGCTGGGCAAATGATAGCGGTGCTGCAGGAATTACGCATCTCATAGACTTTGGCGATGGCACATGCAGTAATCGTCTTTCCAAGACCCACGACGTCGCCAATCATGGCTCCGCCATATTTGTCCAAATGCTTTGCTGCAAGTTTGACCGCCGTTGCCTGGAAATCGAACAAGGTATGCTTGAACTCCGGCGGAATCACATATTCCTTGATGCCGTCACGAGCTTCCTGGCTAAGGTGGTAAGCTGTTTTCAAATAGATATAGTAAGGCGGAATATCTTCTTCACTAGCCCAGCTTTCATCGATAATCTTTATAAGCTCTTCGGTGATATCTACACAGAAGTTGTCTTCCCAGCGTTTATCAAACCAATCAGCAAATTTCTTTGCATCGTCGCGATCTGCAAATTCGGCATCTAGTTCACCATTTGCATTCAAGCCGGCATAGGTCAAGTTACTAGAACCCATCATCGCCATAATGGGATTGAACGAATCGTCAGGACGGTGAGCCAGATACAATTTCGCATGCAGGGGATACCTTGCAAACAGCTTTACGCAGACCTTGCCCTCTTTCATCTGCTTGGACAATTTCTGCAGGGCGGCCTCGTCTGCACTTGTCGGCACGCCCATTACAAGTTGCTTTTTAAACTCAGCAGCCATCTGACGCTTACACTTGCGGACCAATTCAGTATCAGCAGGAATTTGGCCCGATGCAGAATACATGCCCTGAACAAGTTCCTCGGGAGTCCGTTGCATCCCGATAAGCAAACGACAAATTCTATTTACAGGTTCATCTTTTTCGTAAACTTCGCACCCCGGAAGTTTGTCTATCAAATCGGCGATAGAACCCCAACCCCTTAGATTGAAATAGCCCACGCAAAAATCAACTCGCTTGACTCCTGAATTAGAAACAAGCTGTTTTAAGCCTTCAGCGAACTTCAGGTCGATGTTATCATAAATACGCGACATGTCTTTCCTTGATAACTGAAATATACCCTATTTTATTGACATCAAATTGCCAACGGATAGCCTTTTTTTTGCTTTTTGGGGGAAGTATTGACAAACAAGATTTTTGAATTTATATTTAGTGCACAAGTGTGTAGTCTTTGGCATTTTTGACGCTTGTATGCCAGAGGAGTTGACGATGCCTTTAGGAACTTACTCGCCCAATTTTAGCACAACCAAACCAATTTTCGATATTTTTTATATCGTTTTTATGTTTGATATTGACTTTTTCAGCTAATTAAACTATTTTATGGATATGATGAACGCTACTGTCATATTGAAAAGAATTCTCCTCGAGAACTTCAAAAACGTCAAAAGGGGAGAAATTTCCCTGGTTCGCAAGGACGAAACCGGGGCCTGCATTGCCGGTATTTACGGCCAAAACGGTTCCGGCAAAACGGCGATTATCGAAGCCCTGGTTATGTTGAAACACTGCCTTATGGGATACCCGTTAGAGCCAGGTGACGGAAACTATATCGCATCCTGCATCAATGTCGATAGCGAGTCCGCCCGACTTGAATTCGAATTCGCCATCGAAGACAACGATAACGAAACTAGCTATAAAGTTGTCTATGGTTTTTCAATAAAAAAAGGCAATAGCGAAAATTACGCCAAGTTAGTCATTTACAATGAAAAAATTTCTTATTCGAGCAAGAGCAAAGATACCGCAACAAAGTTTGTCGACTACATAGATACCAACAGCGAATCCCCCTTTGTCCCCAAGGCAAAATACGACATGCTCATGGGCAAAGACAAAAACAAAAAAAACGCCCTGCTTGTTGCAAAAAAAATGGCCGAAGCAAATACCGCCTCCTTTATTTTCTCAAAAGAAATGAACGATGCCATTATGCCTGGAGAAACTAATTCTATTCTGGCACGTTTGGCATGGTATGGCGCACGTGAACTTTTTGCAATTAGAACGGCAGTCACAGGACGTATCAGTTTAAACGATATGCCTCTCCACATCTCTCTGGACCATGCCACTAATCACAAATCTGCAAGTTTGCTGATTCCATTAAACCGGCCTACCACAATTGCGATAGATATTTTGCAAGTTCTGGAAAGAACCATCAAAAGTATGAACATCGTCCTACCGCAGATTGTCCCCAATCTCAAGGTTGGTTTAAAGATTCTCGGCAGAGAACTGATGCGCGATGGTTTACCGGGCCATATCGTGCAATTGACATCTTGCAAGGAAGGCCATGAATTCCCGCTCGTGATGGAATCCGATGGCATCAAAAAAATCATATCCATACTCTCCCTGCTTATCGACGTCTATAACAACCGCTCCATCACGGTCGCCATAGACGAGCTCGATTCCGGCATCTTTGAATACCTGCTGGGCGAAATTCTCCGAGTTATTTCCGAAAAGGGCAAGGGGCAGCTGCTGTTCACGTCGCACAATCTGCGCCCCCTTGAAACGCTGGACAAAAACTTCATCGTATTCACTACAACAAATCCGATGAACAGGTATATTCGTTTCAGCGGTGTGAAAACAACCAACAACCTGCGCGACTTCTATTATCGCGACATTATCCTGGGCGAACAGAGCGAACCCGTTTACGAATCAACCAACAATTCCGAAATTGCACTAGCCTTCAAACTTGCCGGAGGTTCCAATGCCTCGTAAAAAAGTCGTATTCGTCATTGTAGAAGGTCCCTCCGACGAAACCGCCCTCGGCGTGCTCCTTTCCCGCCATTTTGACAAGGATACCGTCTATACCCACGTGATGCACTGCGATATCACAACGGAGTTTGACAAGGACACTCACCAGAAAATCGGCGCAGCAGATATCACGAAGAAGATTGCCGAGGTCGTCAAGAAGTGGGCAGATTCCTATCGCTTGAGACCGGAGCACTTTGAACGCATCATCCACATCGTAGATACCGATGGAGCATTCGTTGCAGAAGACTATGTTGTGCAAGGCGATGTAGATGCCCCCTTCTACACCCTGGATAAAATCCTGTGCCCTGTTCGGGAAAATATCATCGAGCGCAATTCAAGAAAGGCAAAGAACCTTTTGCGTTTGGCAACTACACCGACGATTTGGAAAGTTCCATACAATGCCTACTATATGTCCTGCAACTTGGACCACGTACTTTACAACAAGCAGAATTCTAACGACAAGGACAAAGAGAACGACGCCATAAAATTCGCCTTGCACTACAGGGAAAGCATTCCCGATTTTATCGACTTCATTTCGAAGTCTGATTTCTCGTACAAGATAAAGCCAGAATTATCTCTTGTAGAAAATCACAAGGAATCATGGAAAGAAATTCAGATAGGCAGCAACTCTCTAGAAAGACGCACAAACTTCGGATTAGCGTTTATGTAGTGGATAGAAACATGGATAAAAACGAACTAATAAAACTAATCAATAAGAAAGGTCTTCATAATAGCCTTATTACCATTTATTATGACATAGGCAGAGTTTTGCCGTTTCGCGCACAACGATATCCTGATGGAAGAATATCCGATTGGTACAAATCACAATATGTAGAGGTGCATGAAGTAAAGCCCGGCGGTAAAGGTGGAAAATACGGCCACGCCTATGGTTTCTATTATCGGAATGGAGAAAGAGCCGATGAGATGGAAAATAACCCAGAACAAAGTTGGTGTAGAAAGAATGACACGACTCCCCAATGCATTCCTTGTGCAGCATGTGGTTCATGGGTATTGTTAGATATTTTAAACGACCCAGCAGCTGAACCCGCAAAATTAATTGGCATCAATGATGTTATAGAAATGGGAGAATATAAAGGTAGAACCCTAGCAGAAGTAGTTCATACCGATTGGCAATGGATACAATGGGCAATCAAAAACATTGCCTATTATTTTGCATTCTTTGATACGGACGCATTGATAAAGGAAAGATCAAAAAGTCTTGAAAGCCTTCATATTGAAGGCAAACATCCAGATGACATACTAACCTTTGGAAAACATAAAGGAAAAACTATAAGATATGTCGCCGAGAACGATATGGACTATCTTAAGTGGGCAACATTGAATATCCGAGATTTTGTTTTTAATTTTAATGAGTTATAAACAAATACGTCCGCAATGCGGACGTAATCAGAGTTTTAAGGGTAGAATCCCTATAGGGGAAGACATTCCCCTTCATTTTTCAAGGCATCAAAAAACATTAAATTACACTCGTAAGCCAAACTATTGCGCACACGATTTTAATAGTGTATATTAATGGCAACCATGAATTACGCAGCGAAAATCGAGAAAGACAAGGACATGGGTTTCGTAGTTTCGTTCCCTGACCTGCCCAACGTGAACGCGTTCGGCGACACGCAGGAGGAGGCCCTCAGGCAGGCGAAGGATGCGCTCGGCGGTGCGATGGAATGCGACCTGGATCTCGGCAATACGATGATTCTCCCCAAGACAATGCCCGATTCCGACAAGGGGCTCTACCCAGTTGAGCTTTCCCCGCGAATCGAGATTGCATATAAACTATTTGAAGCGCGCAGGGGTCAAAAGAAGAGCGAGGTGGCGCGTCGCGCAAACATCACCCCGCAAGCGTACCAGCGTTTCGAGACTCCGAAGGGCTCGCCTTCCGTCGAAACACTCTACAAGCTGGCACACGCCCTCGGCAAGCAACTCGTAATCAAGTTCGTGTAATATTTGTATATTGCTCCCAGCACCAGAAAAGGTGGTATTATGGATCGCTCCCGCTTAGAAGGCGGAGCGGTCCTTTTTTTTATGCAAAAGGAGCCAAAAATGAAGAAAAACGTGACCCTCTCGCCGAAAAAGCCCGAATTTAGCCTGATAGACGAGAATCTGCTCAAGTCGCGGATATACACTATCCGCGGGGTAAAGGTCATGCTCGATGCCGACTTGGCGGAGATTTACGGGTATAGTACGAAGAGATTTAATGAACAGGTCAAGAATAATATCGCCAAATTTGATGAGGATTTTCGGTTTCAATTGAATGAAGCCGAGATATCGTTATTATCGAGGTCGAAATTTTCGTCCTTGACCACAAAAAAAACTTCGAAAACAGATGAATTTAGCCAAAATGATAACTTGAGGTCGAAAAAATCGGCCTCAAGTTGGGGCGGTGTTAGGTACGCTCCTTTTGCCTTCACGGAGCAGGGCATCTACATGCTCATGACGGTGCTCAAGGGCGAACAGGCGACTGCACAGAGCAAGGCCCTTATCCGCCTTTTCAAGCAAATGAAGGACTATATCGCGGCAGAGAATGCACCGGATGTTTCTGCGAGGATGGTCGCCTTGGCGACGCAGACGAGTCAAAACACGCGGGATATCGCCCACTATTCGAGATGTTGCTGTAAGATGAGAAATGAGGGCGCAAAAACAACTTACAAATTAGTGTCAATATTATATATAAATTAAATTATTTGTTATAATTAAGTAAAAAAAAGGCCTCATTAAGGATAAAATTTTATGTGCAATAATAAACAAGACGAAGATACACCAGATTACGAAAAAAAAGCAAAAGTATTTGTTGCATCGCTTTTGTCATTGGGTATCCCCGCCTATATCATGATTAAATTATGGAATACTCAAATAAGCATTCCGAATTTTGATTATTTGTACTTTTTAAGTACTGTAATGGCAATTTTCGCAATTGTACTATCAATACTGTTCTATTTCAAATCAACCGAACACTCTAACGAATTCTATAATAATGTTTTTTCGTTCATAAAGGAAACTTCTACCATACTAGCCGAATTGAAAACCAATATAGGACATATTGAACAGGGCGTATACAAAAGTTTATTTCCTGACACTAGCAATGCCAAGGAAGAACTAGAAATAATTAGAAATAAGGAACAAACATTAAAAGATCAATTAAAACAGTCCATAGAAAAGAATGCTAAAGACAGAGCTGCAATGCAACAATTACAAGAGTATGTTGAAAAAACTTCAATGGAATTGGCTAAATTAGAGAAGGAAAAACAATCTTTGAAAGAAGATAACAAAGAAATAATTGAACCAAGATTGTTTGATTATTTATATACTCGTTTTCGTCTTCAAGATGAAGAAAGGCGTCGTATGTATCTTGAACGCCCAAGTCGGCTGAAAATCAGACTAAATCGCTTTTTTGAGGATACTTTCAACACAGAACTCATTCGCGATGCAAAAAAAATAGGATTGATTGATGAAGATAAGAATGTAATGCATGAAAAATTCAATGCTTTTATTCAATACATTCAAGACAGATAGTTTTTAAAATGTTTTATTTCAAAGCAGCATTAATTGCTGCTTTTTCTGCTTTTTCTCCAGATACTCGACAAGCATGTCCCTGAACTTCTCGTCGGCATCCTTGATAAAGGCCTTCTCCACTAGATTAGACGGAATATTTTCTTCGGTGATGGGCATATCCGTCACGGGGATTCTCAGAACGCCATCCTCAAACAAAATGGCTCCCGCTTTTACATACTTTTCTATCGTCTCGTTCAAGATCCAGGGCAGGCCCGTCCTGTCGTTAATGAATGTCGCCGCAATGGCTACGGCCGCATCATAGTCGCCCTGGCCCAGAGCCTTTCTAAATACCCTGTTCACGAGCAAGAGCGGCCCATTGCCTTCCGCAGAGAAGCTTTCGCCTCGCGCAGTCCGGAAACCGAGCCGGTTGAGCTGTTCAGCCAGTTCCCTAAAGGTTGTCGTAGAAAAACTCTTCTGGTTCTTTAGAGCACGGTCGATAATGAAATCGGTCTTCTGGCCTATTCCGGCATCTTCGGCATTTCTATCCGCGTCGTCACTGTTTATGAGCTTGCGGAGCATGTCCACGCTCGACAGAATCGATGTCTCATTAATCCTGGCGGCCCGTTCTTCTATCTGGTCAAGAAGATCGTTCATTTGTTTTTGATTCGGGACCGCCGAGGTCTTCTCCTGGAAGCCGGCCCTTCGAGAAATCGTAGAAAAAAAGATTCCCTTGTCCGTCAGGAACCTCTCAATGGACTTGTTCTCCACCGGCTTGGTAAATGCGCGGCGGGAAACTGTCCTGAGGCAGTCATTCCCAAAGAAGAGTACGTGCGTCGGCTTCAGGATATCGATTACCTTGGGGAATGCCTCGATAGCGTAATCAAGATCCGTAGACGACGGGCTTTCTGATGCCCTGAGCAGGCGCAATATGAAATGGTAATGGGCAATGTCTTCGAGCGTTTTACCGGGAGATATCGACGCAACGGCCTGCTCGATTTTCTTGCGATTCGACTTTACGGGATTATAGTCGGCATGAAGGGTATAGATATCTTCACTGGAATATGCAGGGTAAGATAGCCCTTCGCCCCTAGCGGGCTGCACTTTATAAAAATCACTAATGGACAGATCCCTTGCAGCCGTTTCTGACGGTCCATAGGCGCTACAATGAACGACCAGGATTCTGCAGTTGGCATCTGAACCGTAGCCCTTCCCTATGTAGGGGGCATTCATAGAAGCAAAAAGTAGACACGGAATCTGCCAGAAGATCTTATCGTAAAGTTCTTGCTGATGGATTGCCATGTCTACCTCTTGTTCCGCATTTATTTATCAAATATAATTATTATTGTTTTAATCCTAAAAACGAATGTTTTTAAGATTAATCATTATTTAGCTAGCGTTTCTTCCAGCGGTAATTCCCATTGGAATCCTGGAACTCGAGAATTTTCCAAGCCCCCGGATTTCCGGACCCGTGCATGTACGCATAGGCATCCGAAACAACGCGGTAAAACCCGCGGCCGCCCACGCAGTAAGGCTGTCCTTTTTTTGACCTGAAGCCCGCGGCATTGGCCAGGGCGGTCAAGGCAGGGACCCCCATTGGTTTGCCCGAATCCACCCTTTGGTTGGCGACTGAGGCAATGAACTCAAATATGTTTCTCATATTTGGATCTCCTTGGTTTGTGTGATTAGGTTAGATTCGACCCGGACCTCTCCTCGCCTCGGAAACAAGCCTGAGGGCACCGATGGCCAGAGAGCCGAAGAAGATAACCGTGTTGATGATTTTGTCCATGATTTTACTCCTTTTATTTATTGGTTCCCTCATAATATAGCATCTTTTTTGTGAATGTGGTATATAAAACTTTAGTTTTCTTATCAATACATTAGTTTTTATACAAAATTTCTCGAAAATCGCCGTTCCGTTTCCAAAATTTTACACGCAGAACGCACGCGCTTTCCAGTTCCGGGATAACCTCATTTACATATTATTTTTACGCCGAAGGTTTTATCTATCTTTGGCGCATGCCCGAAAAGTTCACGAAATGGGTTGCCTGCTGGGGCAACGCGACCTCCATTACCGACCGCAAGGAAGCGACCTACGCGAAGGACCTGACGTTGCGCTACCCGATCCGCGCGTGCTTTTCGGGCAGCAAGTTGCGGTTCCATTTTTCGAACCTCACCGGCACGGAGTCCGTTACGATTAGCGAGGCGTATGTCGCTAAAGATTCCGCGGCTAAAGATGCGCCGACTAAAGATGCCGCGCAGGCTGAAAATGCGACGGAAAAAAATGCGCCGACCCCCATTACATTCGGTGGCCGCACTTCCGGAACAATCCCCGCAGGCGAAGAAATCCTGAGCGACGAAATCGCATTTAACGTCACCGCAGGCGAAACATTTGACGTGAGCCTCTACTTTGCAGACTTCACGCAGATGAACGCGGGTACGGCAATCACGGGCCCGCTCTCTGGCGGCAAGTACAGCTACGGCAACTTCGCGAAGGCAGCAAGCCTCCCCGATGACCTCACGCGTAAAACAAACTGGATTTATTTCCTCAATACAGTCGACATCCTCACCGAAGAGAAGAACTTCGCGCTCGTCTGTTTTGGCGATTCCATCACGGCGCAGGACTGGCCCGACTATCTCACGCTCCGC
This sequence comes from Fibrobacter sp. UWR2, assembly GCF_002210285.1. Classification (NCBI taxonomy): domain Bacteria; kingdom Pseudomonadati; phylum Fibrobacterota; class Fibrobacteria; order Fibrobacterales; family Fibrobacteraceae; genus Fibrobacter; species Fibrobacter sp. UWR2. The sequence continues at coordinate 21,268 of NZ_MWQE01000009.1, forward strand.
TGTGCCCGAGAAGGCTTCAACAACGTGGCGATTATCCGGCGCGCCGTAAGTGGCACGCGCATCCTGCGGGAATACAGCTGCATCACGTATGCGGCATACGGCCTGAAGGGCGCCACCCGCTTCCCCATCGAAATGAACGTCGCCGGAGCACGCGCCGTCATTGTCCAGCACGGTATAAACGACATTATCCACCCGGTCGGTGTCGAAGTCAACAAGTTCCGCCCCTGGAGCGACATGCCCACGGCCGACGACCTCATCAACGGCGTGCGCACGCTCTATATTATGCACGCGCGCAAGCTCGGACTGAAAGTCTACAGCGGCACGCTCCTGCCCATTTACGGCTGGCGCACCTACAACGAAAACCGCGACATCATCCGCATCGCGTTCAATACATGGTTAAGGACTTCGCCGGAATTCGACGGCTGTGTAGATTTCGATATGGCCGTGCGTGGGCACGATGACCCCAAACGGTTCGCGGGCGGTTTTGATTCGGGCGATCACCTGCACCCAAGCGCAAAGGCCTACGAGGCCATGGCCGAATGCGTCCCCGAAGAACTGCTCAAATAAACTAATTATATTTTGCCTATGATGCAGTACATTCACCAGTTCGCCAATTTCCTGAGGCTCCACATGGATTCCATTTCGGTGGGCCTCGTCGCGACACTGCTCATTATCTACGGCGGCCATATAAACGGCTACTTCAAAAAAATTACGAAGAGCCTCCCCTTCCTCGGGCGTTTCGCATTGTTCGTACTGCTGTGCAGCGCGGGTTACGCGTTCATGTCGTCGCAGTTGGTGAAACTGCTCAAGATGTTCTTGTATGGCCAAGCGGACCTAACGCTTATCGGGATTATCGCTAGCGCGTTTATTCTGCTCGCATTTGCGGCGCGCAGCGGCAAGGACATCTAATTTCCGCTACACCTCGATTTTCACGCGGCTGATATTGTTCGCGTCTTTCTGCACGCGCACGTTCTTGTCTATCCTGTTTTCGAGCCCTTCCACGTGGCTGATGATGCCCACGAGGCGGTTGCTGCCGGCCAAGTTCTGCAACGTGTCGATGGCAACCCTCAGGATTTCTTCGTCGAGCGAACCAAAACCTTCGTCGATAAACATCGTATCGAGTTCGATTCCGCCTGCAGAACTCTGCACCTCGTCGGCAAGGCCGAGCGCAAGCGATAGAGAAGCCAAGAAGCTCTCGCCGCCGCTGAGCGTTTTCACCTCGCGCTGCTTGCCGCAGGTATGGTCGATTACGTTCAGGTCGAGCCCGCTCTGGCTGCGTTTATTGGAGGCCTGCCCGCGACGTACCAGCTCGTATTTCCCGTTGGAGAGCCGCAAAAAGCGAGTGTTCGCCTTGCGCAGGATGCGGTCCAGGTACGCGCCCTGCACGTAGGTTTCGAGCATCATCTTGTCCTTGCCGGAGAGCGTTCCGTTCACCGTATCGGAAAGGTTCTCGACCCACGCGCGCTTTTTCAGGAGTGCACCCAGCTTTTCGGCAACACCGCGAATATCCTTGAGCGCGCGCCTGTTCTGCTCGAGCCTCCCCGAAACAGTTTTCCACGATTGCGTGAGCGCCTGCTGTTCATCGGCGAGCGCCTTGCACTTGTTTTCCAGTTCTTCGAGGTTGTACTGCGGAGCATCTTTCAGCTGGCCTTCGAGCGATTTCACCTGGCCTTCGAGTTCCTTCAAGTTCTCCTTGCACCCATTCAGCTTTTCGGTCGCAAGCTTGATTGCGCTTTGAATGCCGGCAACTGCGTCCTGCTTTTCGCGGATGACCTTCTCCGCATCGGCCTTGCCCGCATACGGGAGCTTTTTCGCCGCATCCTCGGCATGCTTTTTCTGCGTTACAAGTTCCGCCTCGGCCGCCGCGACATCCTTCGCTAGTTTTTCGTTTTCAGTGCGGCTCCTCTCGTGCTGCTCCTTCATTTCGGGCAGCGTTTTTTCCAGTTCAGCCTTGCGGGCCGCACGAACATTCTCGGCATTGAGTTTCGCCACGACTTCGGCCAACTGCGATTTTACGCTGTCGAATTCCGCACGGATTTTTTCCTTGCATTCTTCAACAGTGCATTCACCAAAGAGTTCCGCAAGTTTTTTCCCGAGTTCTTCGCGCTTGGCATCGCGCGCGGCCTTCGCCTTGGAAGCTTTGCCCGCCTTAGTATTCCATGCCTCAAGCAATTTTGCGACATTGCGCTTGAGTTCCTCGAGTTCCGCCTGCGTCGGCGCCTCTACCGACTTGCAAGCCTTATGCGGGTGCGCCGTAGACCCACAAACCGGGCAGGGAGTGCCTTCTTCGAGCGTTTCGGCCAGAATGCCCGCCTGCTCATTCAAGAAAGCACGATTCTTCGCTTCGTAAATATCATTACTTTGTCTATACTCCTTGTCGGCATCGAGGTATTCATCTTGAGCATCGCGGAGAGCGGTTTCGGCATCATCGAGTTCCTTTACCGTACCGCCCACCTGCACAAGCTGGTTCTTGCGATTCTTAAGAGATTCCAGTTGCGCATCGAGTTTCGCCTTGTTCTCGCCCGCATCCGAAAGCCCCTTGAATTCTTCTTCGAGCTTCTGGATTTCGCTGTTCCTTTTTTCGAAATCCTCCTTTCTGGATTCAAGCGATTCCTTGGCCCTCGCAAACTCGCGCTCCTTGACCTTTATATTACTGCGGGCTTCTTCGAGCTGGCCGTATTCCGGCAACGAGTTCCTTAAAGTCGTGACCTCTTCCTGCAATTTTTCGCATTCGGGCCTACGCGCCTCAGCCGCCGTGAGTGCCGCCGTAAGCGGCTCAAGATCCGGCAAACGCTCAGCGTGATTCTTTTTCGCCTCGTCAAGCGACTTGCGTGCATTCTCTATATTCTGCGCCTTGCCGAGTTCCTGATTCATCGCAGTCATACGCGCCGCGTAACCGTCGAGCCCATTCTTCATCGCATCGACAGCGGCAGAATCTTCGTTCACGACCTTCTCAAGCAAATCGCAGAATTCGCTCCAGTCAGCAATGCGCCTTTCCGCAGCGAGATTCTTGGCAGCCTCGATGTCAGAGGCAAAAGCAGACTTCTCGTCACATGATACATGCGACACCGTTACACAGGCAAACGATTCGCTTTCGCCGCACATGTTCTTCAATTCCAGCGCCTGCCTCTTGATGGCTTCCTGCAACTTCTCGAACTTGTCTGTCTTGAAAAGCTGGCGGAAAATATCGATGCGTTCGTCCGTCGTCGTGAGCAGCAACTTCAAGAAGTCGCCCTGCGCAATCATCGCAATCTGTGAGAACTGTTCGGCATTCACCCTGATGATATCGCGCACCGCATCCGTCACCGCCTTGTCACCGCTTACCGTACGGCTCGCAGGGCCAACCTTTCCGCTGCCCTCGGGGTAATAGAAAGTCGCCGAAGCGCTCTCCTTCGTCATGCCATCGCCGCGCATCTTGGGCCGTTCGTATTCCGGATTGCGCACCACACGGTATTCCCTGCCCGCATAGGCAAACGTCAAGTCCACAAACGTCGGCGTATCAGGCGTCGCATTCAGACAACGGAAATGCTTGGCATAGTCACCGCTCGCATTGCGGCTGCTCCCGCTCGCCGTCCCGAAAAGCGCAAAAGAAATCGCATCGAAAATCGTCGTCTTGCCGGCACCCGTATCGCCCGAAATCAAAAAGAGCCCGCTCGTCCCGAGCTTGTCCAGCTCGATCACAGTCTTTTCGGCATACGGGCCAAATGCAGAAATCACAAGCCTGGTAGGTCTCATGCGTTACCTCCCCAGATGCTGCTGATTAAATCTTGAACAAATTCACTTTCTTCCGGTTTCATCGGGCGGCCGTTGCGGCCCTCGAAAAACTCACCGAAAAGTTCCATCGGTTTCTTTTCGTCGACAGATTCCGCAACGCCGACATCCGCATGGTTGCGCGTACGCTCGTTGTCGTAGGCGAGCATCATCAAGTTCGGGTAAATACCGCGCAGCTTCTGCGCCGCATCGGGCACGTCGTTTTCGTCGGTGAGTTTGATGTACACAAAATCATCAAGCTTGTTGCCCGCGGCAACCTGCGCATTCCGGAATTCCGGAGAAACGATTTCGGCAAAAGTCCCGCGAATTTCACGCACATCGTGCAACGGCACCAGCGGGATTTCTCGAATCAAATTCTTGCCCGCGCTCAGTTCCACCACCGTGAGCGACTTCTTGTGAACCGCCTCCGAAAGCGAATACTTGAGTGGAGTGCCGCTGTAACGCGCACGCACCGTGCCATCATCGCCCTTCAGCACATTCTGCGGCTTGTGTATGTGGCCGAGCGCCACGTAATCAAACGCGGCAAAAACCGTAGCATCCACATTGTCGAGCCCGCCCACGTTTTCTTCGGACTCGCTGCGTTCCGCGCCCGTCACGAACTGGTGAGCCAGCAGCACATTCCTGCGCCCCGGCGTAAAATGCACCTGCGCGAGGGCAGCCTTCACGGCCGATGTATAATCCTTCACCGCATCGCGCTCCTCGTCGGTCACAAGATTCGCGCGCACTGTCACCGGCCGCACGAACGGCAACATCCAAACGTCCACCTCGCCTTCACTGTCGCTGAGCGTGACCGGCACAAATTTCCCGTCGTAAACCTGAGACACGTGTACGCCGCTCTTTTCCATGAGCCGCCCGCCAAACGCAATACGCTCCGCCGAATCGTGGTTTCCGCTCAGCACGAACGTGCGCACCTTCCTCGCGGCAAGCTCCACCAGAAAGTCGTCAAGCACCGCGACCGCCTCGGCCGACGGCACCGGCTTGTCGTAAACGTCGCCCGCAATCAGCACCGCATCGGGCTTCTCGCTATCCACGGCCTCCAAAATGCGCGCCAGTATATGCCGCTGCTCGTCGAGCATCGAATGCTCGCACACGATTTTACCAATGTGCAGGTCGGCCGTGTGGATAAACTTCATCTTTTTGTCCTTTACCACTACAATTTAAATAATTGCAGCTACCCTTCTTGATGATTATACTCCTCATACAGGCGCTCCCATGTAGGGGAAATTACTTCTCTAAACGAGTCCTTTTCACAGCGAGGTAGAAAATCGCCATGAGAATTGGAATAATGCTTGAAATTTCCGCATAACCTGCAGTATTTTTCGAAGTGCTCCTTTATAACGGATTCCGTCAATTCTGCAAGCGATTTCACGCCCTCTCCATCACCTAAGACTCTCGAAATTCCTCCACAAACGGAACAACCATAATATCCGTTCTTATTCAATCCTATTCCACAATACGACGCGACCCAACATGCCTTCTGGTAATCCTCGTCTTTGAAATTAGGATCGTCTATAGGGGCATCGGCAAACGGGGTGAAATATCCGATTTCATTGTCATCTTTTGAAGATTCATAATCTATACGAACATTCTTAAAGGACTTAATCTCTTCACAGATATTTCGAGACTGTACTGTATAACGGTTTGATACGACTTGGATGACAACATCGTTATTGAACGCATCGGCGTATTCCGTCTGCAAAATTCCTAGAATATCCTTGAGTTGGGGGTGCAGCGTCGGCTCTCCACCAAGAATGTTTATCAATTTCCATTTGATATTGAGTCGTATACTTTCTTCGACAAATCTCTTGATATCCTGAAGACCCATACGTTCCCTTGATGGAGCCTTCCCGCAAGACCTGTTGCATCCCTTGCATTTCAAGTTGCAATCAAAGGTGATGTCTATTTCAATTTTGTCCATCTGCGGGAAAAATGTCTTACGCTTCTTGTATACGTTTTGAGGCGAAAGCTTATCCTTTCTAAGTATTTCCTTGATGCAGCGTTCCTTTATATCTCTATTCGCATCCCTATTCTCGTAATCCCTTTCGTAATAGTAGTTTATGAAGTCCATCTGATATGGGGATTCGCTCATCTCTACGATGGGTACCATAATCGCATAGTCGTCACATTTCTCAAACCATTTTCGCTGCGAAAACTTAGTTTCGCCATTGTTATACATAAAGTACGATAAAGGAATTGAATCAAAGAGGTATTTCCTGAACGTCTTCAAATGCTGCCATACATTGCCCCCATACTTTCGCGGATCCATAAAGTCTACGGGATAACGGTAATGAGGCTGGATTCTGTAAGTCTGGTGGACTCGACCACAGGTTGTATCCACGCCCCACATGGCATATTTCTTGTAAACATCATATAGGGCGTCTTTCCCAATCAAGGCATCATCGGCATCTACCATGACGATTATAGAATCAGGATTACTGCAGTAGTTGTGCAGTGCGAGGTACTCGCATTGCAGTTTCTCTAGCCTAGTACGTCCCTTTATGAAGGTTATTCTGTCTGAATAAGGCTTAATCAAGTAGTCGATAAAATACTGAATCCCATTGTCGGAACAGTCATCATAAAGAATAATGCTAAAATCCTGAAAACGCTGGCTCATTAACGAGCACCAAAAACGAAGGAACCTCTCGATAGAAACATTCCTAAGACAAGAGAGAACAACCATTTTCTCATTGCGTTTGGGGAAACTCCAATCAAAGAAGGATCCCTCGCAATCAAAGTGATTTATCTGTTTGTCCAGAATATAACCCTGCTCAATCCTGTCCAGTATATTCATCCAGCTATAGGGCTTTGTTTTCCTGTAGTTTTGGGGATGAATGTAGAAGCTTCTCTTGTCCCCACCACGAATGGAACAATATCCCGTTTGCTTTTGATACTGCTCCATGGACCTATACCAGGTTAGCCTCAATTTGCCGTTTTCATCTGTACTATTAGGGTAAGGGCGTAAGCCGAACATTCGCTTCTTATCAAATAAACCCATTCTTACTTCTGGCACAAAGCCACCCTCTTCAAAACCAAAATACGGATTGCTTTGGGAAACCGGTATGTTGAACCCGACTGAAATGACTTTTTCGTTTGATTCCAGTTCGTTTAACATATCATTCATGAACGAATGACCATAATCGGATCGACCTATCATTACATCACTATCCATTTGCAGGATGTAATCGCCTTCGCAGTTCTCGAAAGCATACAGCTGTGACGCAATCGGAACACCTTTTATGGAATGAGTCTCCTTTGTCGCTATTCCGAACCACCGTTGGTTTATCGCCTCGGCCTGATTAGCATCAAAGAGAACTATCCTGTCGATAACGCCTTCATTCCTTAGCTTTTCTGTAATTGCAATGACATCGTTCAGGTTTCCTTCTGCAGTATATTGACGTACAAAATCACATTCGCGGCAATCAATAGAAACGACCACCTCATGGAAGTAGTTTGGACAGGATAACTGGCGTACGATATGGCGAATATTGGATTCAATCGTGAACACATCCTGGGCACACGTCTTGATTAGCAGGGAAACCTTTTTGCGAAGAGGGGTGATTTTTCTAAAGCCAAGAGCAATTCTTTGGGGAACAAAGGTGTTGTTGCTACTTAATTTCGGTTCGTCAACCTGAATATCCGATAAGTACAGATGTTCCCGGATTTTTGAAAAGAACAGATAATCAAGATTGCAAATTTCAGCGCAGCTGTATATCTCGTAAATTAATCCTGATTGCTGGTTAATCTTGAGAGAATGTATTACCGGGCCAGACTCCTCGTAAATGATGTTGGAGAAAATCTTGTTGACGAATTCCCTAAAACCATCTAATTCCGGCAAATCGAAGTTGTTAATCGCACTCCGCTGCAATTTCTTTAATCGGGGATTATCCTGCTCATGAATGAAGATAAACATGCGCGCACAGGCATTTAAGAAAAAGTCGTCATTGTAATACTTGCACCCATCAAGATCTATTAGCTTTATGGTTCCATTTACTCGAATGAAATTTTCCCGCTTGCAATCCTGAATAATCACCTTCTTCTGCCAGCATTCCGTCAAGAACTGGATTGCGTCTTTTTCTGAGAAATACCCAACAGGTTCTGAGGCCTCATAGGGATACTTTTCAATAAACAGACCTTCAAACTCTAAGACCTCATCCAAATGGTAAAAGGACTTGTATTCTTTTTTGTCAAAGAAGAAGGTCAAATGACGGTAGGTATACCACTTGTCACCGCCCTCAAAGAACGGAAGGATTACCTTGTATACATAGTTCGCATCATGAAAGACGACTCCTTCATAGCCTTGGCCTAAATATTCCAAATCGTCTAGGCCCATTTTTTTCAAAATTTCTAGTGCACGCTGCTTTCTTTCTTCATTTTGCATAAGCCTAAGCCTCGTTGATAAAGTTCCTTTCGTGTTTCCAGATAGAGAGCGAGTCTCTTGTTGTCTGCGGTTATCTTACCATTCAAATTGTAAATCGTCAGTAGCACATCCTCTGCAATAGCGATTTTATAATCGTTATCGCCAAGTAGCAAATCAACTAGAAGAAAATGGTCCTCGGCACTATTCTTTGCAGGATAGTCGCGCAGGCATCTTTTCGACATGAATACATTACACGACGGTAGTTCTGCTTCGGCAATACCATTCGACATATCCCTCAGCCGGTTTATTAAATAATCACTGTCAAGGAGATCCTTCGTAGCGCGATTCACCCGACTTATCACCTCTTCATTCAAACGCAAGTAGTTACCGGCTAGTACGACATCAGCACCGCTCTGTTCTTGAACCTGTTCGATTCTTGACAGAACGAGATTACCTGAATACACGTCATCGCAATCAAGCCGTCCAATCAGTTCTACATTACCGAAGTATTTCCTAATATAGGCATGAATATCATTTCGTGTCTTGTACGTAGCATTGTTCTTTACACGGATTACCATCACGTTTGTCAAAGCCAAAAGGTCCGAGACTTCTTCTTCCCAGCCATCGTTAGAATCATCGTCCGCAATCAATACCCATAGATGGCTAGAAAGATTTTCTTGATTGAGAACGGACCGAAGGCTCCGTCTGATGGTTTTGCGCCCATTGTGAAGCGCAATTCCTATCACAATCTTCTTTTCATCAGCCTTCCCATGAACCAAATTGAACAACTTATATATGTTGCTGGAGTCATTATAGTCAAAAAGCTTCTCGGCGCGATGAACCGCCTTTTCGAGCAATTCAGGAGTATAGAGGTGAATGTACTTTTCAAAGAATCGTGTAATGCCGAGACATTTCTTGCCCTTGTCGTAGGTAATGCTACCTTTCCACGCAAAATGGTTCACAAGGACCATCGGTGTAATTGCAAACTGGATCTTTGGAGATAATTGCAAAAGCCGAATAAGCATATCCCGGTCGGTACAAGAGGGTAGCATTTCATCAAAGCCATTAACCCTCTTTAATGTACCCAAACTAAAGAACATATTGCTTCCTTGTATTCCGATATTGCCGCAAAGGAAGTTTTCGATTGTTATGTCGGACTGTTTAAAAATATGCGGTGAAGGGCAATCACTACGTTTTAGATATGCGCAGCAGGCTTCGGGAAGGCGGCCATTCTTATTGAAAAAGGCGTCAATGGTATTACATTGACGTTCCAGATATGTCGATTCCCAGGAATCATCGTCATCAAGGAAAGCGATATAGTCGCAATCAATGAATTGACTTGCATACCATTCTATTCCCGAATTCCAAGCCCCAGTACCAGAACAGCCATGTGTATGGCAATTTTTCAAGTAATGTAGATTCGGATTGTGGTAGGAATTGAGCTTTGCCACTAATTCATCGCTAAAATGAGTATTATCGTTGTCATCAACGACGAGGACGCAGTCTGGTTTGACGGATTGCGACAAAACGGATGCCAGGGAACGACCGAACAACAGATCGTTCCTGCACATTGATGTGCTTATAAGGACTCCTATTCTATATTTCTTGGCAATCAATTCTGTTCCTGGTTAGAAGGTAGAAGAACGGAGTATCGCATAGGGCAAGCACGACTTTTGCAATAAAGACGCCCAGAACCATGCTCCAGATGTTGGGAACAACGCCATAAAACGCGATAAAGGAAAAGATAATCGTATCTAGAAATTGGCTAATAATTGTACTGACATTGTTTCGAATAAATTTGAATCTTGGGGAATAGTTCCTTATTTTGTGGAAAATGTACACGTCGGTACTTTGGCTTATTATATATGCGACAATGCTTGCAATAAAGATTCTTGTTGACGTGGAAAAAACTTGGCTGAAAGCACTGGAGTCATAAGGTGATGGCAAAAGGAGTGCCAGGCGGGTTAATACACAGGCCACAATTAGGCAAATGAACCCGAACTGGACGATCCTGTTCGCGACCTTCCTTCCATATAGTTCTCCTATAACGTCGGTCATCAAGTATGTTAAGGCATAGCCGACCGTTGCTGAGGGCATTTCTAGGCCGCATACGCAGATGACTTTCGACGCAAGAAAGTTCGACGAAAGCAAGCCTGCCGTAAATAGGCATGAGCAGGCGATGAGGAAATAGATTTGGCGATTTTGGGATGGATTGAGTTGAAGCATATGTCAATAGGGTAAAAAGGTTATTTTTTTGTAATATATATTTACATTCAGAAAAGTGGAAGTTTAGGCGATGATTACGCCCGTCTGGATGAGGAACGCACGAATATAGTGGTTATATTCGCGTTCGAGCACCTTGAAGGTGTTTCCGTTGCTCGGTGTTATCGCGACAACCAGCGCCTTACGGCTAGTTGGGGCCTTGTGCTTCAGGATGGAATGCTTGCCACCCCGATAGTAGTTCCAGCGTCCGCTCCTGATGAGGGCGTTGCAGAAATCGTTAATTCGCTTGTCGGCTGAGATGTAGATCATTGGGTACCTCGCTTGGGTAAAATTTTGCGTTGAAGATGTGTTTGGAAACATCCCGTCCGGTTGGAACGGAATTCTAGGCGTTTGGAGAGGCAGAAATGCAGCTACAGACAAAACGCCAAAAACCACGTCGGTGCTACACCTACGTGACTATCCCCTGGTGAGGTCTAAGACTGGTTTTTCATCATTTTGAACTCCTTGCTGGCTGTTACGAAAAAAAAGCAGAGAGTTACAACTAACAGCAGTTCAATGATGTATTCGTAATATATAAAAACTTTTTCGGAAAAGCAATAGGGGAAAGAAAAAAAATCCGACTCGCGCTATTTATTGGTCAAATCGACTTCTGCCATCTGTATCAGCACCTTTATCAAGTACAGTTTACTTTCATAGCCATAAAGGTCAAAAAAGTTGACATCGTCATCTATAACATTCTCTACATTAACTGCATTAGGCTCCGTCCCTATTTTTACACGACAGATATTGGCAACGCCGAACATCGTATTTAAAAAGTTCCGCAGTTCCTCTTCAAAAGGATAATTCTCTATGCACTTGCCTATTTTTTTCAGAATCGGCCTGTCAATGAGCAATTCGCCCTGATCATTGATTATCTCCTTATTTCCCTTTCTTAACTCATTGGTTTTATTTATCACTTCTTCTAGTATTTGGGGATTATTAATTTCTTTCGAAATATTTTCACTAAATTTGTCAAGTACCTTTGACTGCACTATATGGTCTTTCAATCTCGAAAAATACTTGTCACACAACCTAACCCATGAAAGTGAGTCTGTATCTATGTTACAATCGTATTTGATATTCAGTTTCCTAGATGACGAATAATAAATATCACTTAAAGAATCCGCAAAGGCAAAATATTCTTCGAGGGAAAAATCGTCCTTCTTCAATACCTCAAGGGCTTCCGCTATTTTATTCTGCAATTCCTCGTCATTACTTTCAATATCTTTCAGTAATTTTGAAATCGTTGTTAATACGGCCGATAGTTCGGTAAGGAATTCCTTTGAAAGGGAAGGCGTATTCTTGGCATAGAATGATTTCCACTCATCAGGGACATCATTAAGAGGAACCTGGTACACTGTATAAGGTGGTGGACCTTCCCTTTTTACCTTTGAATTGACATCCATTTCATAAAATAACTTAACAATCTCGTCCAAAGGAGTTTCAGTATCCATGTTGTACATTTGTTCTTTCCAATACATTCTTTCTGCCAAGGATATCGACCTATCAGAGTTGGAAGTTTTTATCATCAGCATCACTCTACCAAGTATGTAACACTGGTTTGAGAAGGAAACTTTATTTCGCACTATATTAATAAAGTTAATACGATTTAAGCAATCAATAAAGGATGACAGTTTTTCAAGATTTAGTCTTATTTCTTGCTCATTTGTATTTTTTGATTTCAAGTCGAACAAGAGTAGCAGCAAATCAATGCAATAGTCCTTCTTCAGCAAGCCTTCTGTAAACTTGAATTTCGAGTAATGAGTAGCCATGTTTCGTTCTTCATTCAAGTATACACTGCTTGTAAAATTTGAATAAAGTTGCCTATAATAGTTGTCATAGGAGAATATTATTTTACCGCATTCCAATTGCAATAGCTTCGTATCGGTCTCTGGGAATACTTTACATGTAACTGTTCTAGAAAAGAACTGGTTTTCAAATGTTGGACTTTTTTGCGCAAGGCTAATTGAGAAACCGTTGTCAATATTTTCCATCAACTCCGTTTCTTTTAATAACTTTTTATCCCTCCTCTTCGCTAGGGATTCCAGTTCCTTGAAATCCTTGGAATAATAGCCAAATGTCTTATCTCGCTGCGCATCTATAAAGTTGATTATTTGGATCAAGGTTGTATACCGAGGTTCTCTTGCATAGGAATTAATGCTATGTATTAAGAATAGAGCCGTCTCGGTCGGATGGAAAGCGGTTTTCTGAAATTTTTCAAAATCAATGGTTACAGAACTCTTTGGAAGTGATTTAGACAAGATTTCATTGAATATGACAGTCTGTTTTTTTGTCGATTTCCACGAACCATCATAGAGTGCTTCATACAATAAATCCTTAATTCTAAGGGTATAAAAAGAATCATTTGGAGGAAATGTCGTCTTTTGATCAATGTCCTTGACAAAATCAAATAACGCGAAGAAGAACATCTTCTGCAACCGTAGTAAAGCCTCCCTCTCTATATACTTCTTTTGTATAACCTCCTGAAAATCAGTATTCTTCCATGTAGCCACAACAACAGACGCACTAGGAGAAATATTAATCTGCTTTGTTGCAGCCTTTGGAGTGTTTGCTTCTTCTAGAAACAGCTTGCAATACTTTTTATATTCAAAGAAATGAGACGTCCAATAAAGTAAGAACGAAATACACGGCCATTTTTGAAATAAGGTTTTGTCAAAAGAAAAAACGTTTCTGAAAACTTTGCCCAATGCGACAGGATTGACGTTTTTCTCTATTCCATATGCCGCCTTCACTAGTGAAATAAAGTTCATCAACTTATTTCGTTTGCCTTTATTATAATCTGTATCAACAATTCTACTTCTGTCCTTACTTAAATATATAGGATAATTGATAGCGGCGCATATAACCGTTATATTTATTATTTCATTCACGCTTTCAATGGTTGAATAAAAAGCACTTCTTTTTTCTTCATATTTCAAATGCCGGAAAGCTCCATGCTTTTCACTATTGAGTTGAGCAAATTCCGCCTGTGTCCTGTTTGACTTTCTCATGAAATCAAAAAAATACGCAATTATATAGTCATTTATATTCTTGAATAGATATTCCTCGTTACAAACATAAGCACAGTATGTTTCTAGTTCAGATACATTTAGATGATTTTTGCGACGGTCAGATCTATGATTTTGCTTGTTATATAGCCATAATTCAAAAGGGTAATATTCTTCGGTGCATTCTCCAGTCAATACAAAATTCTTATACTCCTGTAGCCTAGCGTTATACCAGGGGTCATCAAAAGTCAATGGCGTGTGAATGACATCGAAATCTTCGTCAGAGTCTATTCCAAATTCGAAAAATGCAAAATTAATAAAGTTTCTTTTTTCATATTCAGAAATTGTCAAAATGCACTGGGCAATTATTTTCTTTACCTCGTTTATTGCGTTTCTTATTTTGTCGTTCAGCAATGAATTTGAGTGATGATGTTTGGTAATAAAAATAAGCAAACTATATAGGCAGAAGAACAAATCTGAAGCAAAGTCATAGTATTCTCGGAAGAGAAGTCTGTTGTCATCTTCGCTAACGTTATCATCCCATTGCGGGAATGCGACTTTCTTTATCTTTTTAAGAGATTGCAATGTTGCTATGTAGAAAAGATTAAAGAAATTAACTGAATACCCAAATCCATCTGCAATCAAGATCCTATTACGGATTTTTAAATCGCCACAATTCTTGTGAATCTCGATAATATGACGGTAGCACTCCAGAAGGTCACTATGCGCCTTGCCGATGATCTCTAAAGATAGATCGATAGCGTCTTTGCCTTGATTTTGCCCATCCATAATTCATTTCCCTTACATTTACTGTTTAACCATAGACTTACACTTGTAAATCTATCCTTTTTTGCCTAGGAATGGAGAGCAAAAAAACGCATTTCTCCATTCAACGGAGAAATGCATCGTTCTTTATTGCACCTATCTAGCTACAACTAAAGAATGAACGGGCAATAGGGAACGTTCACCAGGCAGGGACCAAGCTGGCCATCGGCGGCACATGGCCCAACATCAAGCGCACAGGCGTTTCCGAGGCAGCCCTTTGCTGCACACGCTCCAGTAGCGGCTGCGCATGCATCTCCAACGCAGCCTGCGCCAGCACACACATCTGCTTTTGCTCCACAGGCATCCCCCGTACAACCTGTTCCCGTCCCGGCCCCTGCATGGCCGCCACAGCCCTCGACAGCGCACGCTTCTGCAGCACAGGCATTCGCGTCTGCAGCGCATGCCGCGCCTCCACATGCATCGCCACCACAAGCGCTTGCTTTCGCTCCACATGCAGCACCGCCACACGCATCGGCAGCGCAAGCACCTGCATATCCACCGCAGACATAGCCACCACACACGTTAGTCGGGCAAGCCGTCGCATCGGCTGCGCAACCCGCGCCAGCGCACGATCCGCGAAGAAGTGTCCGGGACTTCTTTTGGAAAGGTATCACGACCACCTTGTTACCGTCCAAATCGATCTGGACATTTTTCAGAACAGAAATCAAATCAACAATCTTATTGATTTCCTTCAGCTGTTCCACCAAGACGACAGGCGAACCCTTGCAGGTAGCCGTTGTTCCATCCGGAGTTACCGAAAAGCAGATGATTTCGTTTTTGCGGGTACGTGCGCGAAGGGTCAAATCTAGCCCCTGCGTGATGTAGCCGTTTCTGTCTACTTGATTGATTTCCTTCATATCATGACTCCTTTTATTAATGGTGAAATTTTTTTAGATAGAGGCGCAGTCTATTTTCCAAATCGAACTTGATCGATGGGCATGGCGTAAGGGCCGAGTTTCCCGAATAGTTTTCCTTGAACAAGAAACGGTACGTACACATTCCCATGCAATTTGGCATAATCCTGCAATCCAGGCATTCCTGTTCTACAAAAGGAGACCAAGACGTCCAATCCTTCCCTGCGTCCCTTAGATTGAATTTCTCGTCAGCTATGTTCCCAATTTTGTACTTGTCTACAGAAACAGTTTCCCAACATTTGTGAATATCGCCGTTCGGGCAGATTACAAGGCCGTTCTCCTTGGCCGCCCCACAGACTCCCATTAAATGAGGCGGCAGCGTAATGTTGCACAAGCCATTCTTATAGGCATACTCAATGAGCTTGGTTTCGATTTCTGCATAATGAAGCGCCTCCAAGGTATAAGCCGAAACATGCTTACACATTGTTGTCGACGCATGAATCGGGGCAAAGTACATCGAAATATTTTTAACGCCCTTCAGTTCACGGGCGACTTCATCAATCAGCCTATAGCATTGCGCTTCGTTGCGGGAATCCACATTCACGCGGAATGTCGTCGCAATAGGTGATTCTGATTGATATTTCCTTACGTTCTCCATTATCACATCAAAAGACCCACGATTATCCGACTTGAAGAAGCGGACCTTATCGTGAACATCCTTAGGCCCATCAAGCGTTATCTGAATCCAGGAAATTCGGCATTCCCTAAAGGCGTCCATATTTTCGGACTTGAGCAGGGATCCATTGGTGATTATGGAGGCCTTGTACGCGATACCCTTCTTTGTACACAGGTCAATCATTCGCCTAGATAAGCCCCTTATAACGTCCATTCCAAGCGTAGGCTCGCCACCAAACCAGGTCACATTCAGATTTTGAAGTTCCGTACAGTTAGATTCCAGCCAATGCATAACGCCATCCTGCGTTTTTGCATTCATAATGGAACTTTTCTTGTCGGCACCTTCGAAGCAGTAATTGCAATTAAAGTTGCACGAAAGAGTCGGAAGAATTGTCATTGTCAATGACTGCTTCCCTGTTTTCACCGACAAAAACTTCTCTTTTATTCGTTCGCGCTCATCGGCATCGACAGGAATTATGAAATTATTGATTAGGCACCTATCCAAGAAATCAAGCTTTGAAGCCTCCAAGTCAGCAGGGACGCCCTCACTAACAATTTTCTCCAGAAAGTCATACTCGTCGTGCGATAAAACCGCAAGGGAGTTGCCCAAAGTATTATACACTGCAATGTCATCGCCTTCGGCGATAAGGATATTGTATCTTGAAAAGTTGTATTTGGTCATAATAAGTTTAGATGAAAAATTTCGTACAAACTTAATAATATTTTTGTAACGTATTATGACACGGCAAGTAAGCCCATTTTTGCCAAAAGTTTATCATAACCAAACAATGTTCAACGCCAATTGAATATGGGCAAGCAATTGTAATTTGTATGTATTACTTTAGATAAGTTAATTTTCGCCCGTATTTTTTTGTAATTTTTTCAACACATTGGTTTTTAGGCGAATTTGAAGGTCAGAATGCCGTATTTTTTGTATTCGGATATTCCATCGGCCTACTTAAAAACATACCCCACGCCGAATTTTGCGGCATAGTGGCGGTAGTCGGGGTTCACGAGGGTCATCGCAACGCCCCCGCTCACTTCCCAGTGGGTGTTGAATCGATACCCGGCCATAATGTAATGCGTGTCTATCGACGGTGTGGCAAGGCCCTCATCGCCAGCCTCGACGGCCGGGGAATACGAGCTCAGGCTATAGCTCAAGAAAAAGTCCTCGATCATGATAGTCGCATACAAGCCCATGAATAGCGAGGCGTAAAAATCGGTATCCGTCCCGCCGATAGATTTCCAGTCATCACTGTCGGAGCACGGGTAAACATCGCACTCTTCGCCGTCCACGGTTATCGTGGTATACTGGTGGAATGTGCCCATAAATATGCCGGCTTCGAAAAATCTCGTGTTGAAACCAAGTTTCAGGTGGTGGTAAATTCCGTCATCGTAACCGACGCCCAGGCCCCAAATAAAAAAACTCGTTTTCTGGAACCATTCGAACGATGCGTTCAGATCACTGCCGCCCAATTCGTAGATTCCTTTCGCGGTGAATTCCCGAGTGGGCTGCATCAGCGAATCGGCGCTGTAGTTCGAATACGACCCGCTCACCACCATGGTTTCCTTCGGGCTGAAAAGGTACGACCCGGAAAAACGGAATGTCGAGGAATGGGGTTCGAGGTACCCGCGTACGCCTTCGACTTCGGGAGCCTCGGCTGCATCGACGTGGAAACTGGTAATACGCGTACGCGTACACCCCGTGGCAAGTAGGCACAGGGCAAGACATACGGATATGTACACCATTCGTCTCATGGGAGCTCCTTCTAATACTATATCTAATATTATATAATTTTTTTATGACATTGGATAGCCCAAGCGCATTTTCTATATTTTAGTCCACTATGACCGCGGACGAACTCTTCAACAGATTGAACAAGATCCAGCCGGGTGCGGTGCTCTGCCACTACACCCGTGAAAAAGTCGAACAGATGCTCCCGCTGATCAACGAGATCAACGAGCGCAAGAAAGACCAGGATACTGTCATCCTCGCGCACAGCTACTGCGCACCGGAAATCGTGCTCGGTGTCGCCGACTACACGGGCGACAGCTACAAGCTGAGCGAAGACGCCACGAAGGTCCCACAGAAGACAATCCTCTTCTCCGCAGTCCGCTTCATGGGCGAGACGGCCAAGATCCTGAGCCCCGAAAAAGACGTGCTCATCCCGGGCAAGCTCACGGGCTGCAGCCTCGCCGATTCCATTACCGGCAAGGACGTGCAGGCGCTGCGCGAAAAGTACCCGGAACACGCCTTCATCTGCTACATCAACACCACGGCCGACGTGAAGGCGGCCTGCGACGTGTGTGTCACGAGCGGCAACGTGATGAAGATCGTGGAAGCCTACCCCAACGACAAGATTTGCTTTGTGCCCGACAAGCTCATGGGCCAAAACATCAAGAACGAGATGGAAAGCCGCGGCGTCAAGAAGGACATCGTACTCTACAACGGCAGCTGCTACGTGCACGAGACGTACGATGCCGAACTCATCCAGTTCTTCCGCAGCCAGAATCCGGGCCTCAAGGTGGTGAGCCACCCCGAATGCAACCCCTCTGCGGCGTTCTACAGCGACTTCGTGGGCAGTACCGGCCAGATGGTCAAGTACATCGATGGCCTGCCGCCCAAGAGCAAGGTCCTGCTCCTTACGGAATGCGGGCTCAATGCACGCATGCACTACGAGCACCCCGACATGGAATTCATCGGGAGCTGCAGCATGTGCAAGTACATGAAGTCTAACTCCCTCGAGAACATCCTCGAGACACTCCGCCACCCCGAACAGGCGAACCGCGTGGAACTCGACGAAGATACGCGCGTGAAGGCGAAGAAGTGCATCGACGCGATGTTCCACTACGCGAACCTCTAGGCGGTAAACACATGGCAAAGAAGGTAGCAGTCGGGCTTTCCGGCGGTGTCGATTCGGCACTCGCGGCTTACCTACTAAAACAGCAGGGATATGAAGTCGTCGGCGTTACCATGGCCACATGGGACGGTTCCCTCAACATACCGCACGTAGAAGGCCGCGAGGGCTGCTTCGGCCCTGGCGAGGACATAAGCATCGCCGAAGCGAAGACCGTCGCCGACCGTCTGGGCGTGCCGCATTACGTTGTCCGTGTTTCCGAGGAATACAAGCGCCAGGTGCTCGACTACTTCCGCGCCGAATACCGCGCGGGCCGCACGCCGAACCCGTGCGTGCGTTGCAACCAGAATATCAAATTCGGCGCACTCCACATGGCAGCCCGCCGCATGGGCATTGCCTTCGACTACTTTGCCACCGGGCACTACGCCCGCCTCGATTTCAAGAACCCCGACGAGCCGTTCCTGTATGCGGCGCTCGACCACAGCAAAGACCAGACGTACTTCCTCTCGCGCCTTACCGCAGAGCAACTCTCCACGGTAATCTTCCCGCTGGGCGGCATGACGAAGGTACAGGTCAAAGAACTCGCGAAAGAAATCGGCTGGGACGACTATGCCACCAAAAAAGAAAGCCAGGACTTCTTGGAATGCGGCGACTACTCCGTACTCTTCGACGAATCCGACAACGTGCCGGGTGACTTCGTAGACATGCAGGGAAAGGTGCTCGGCCAGCACAAGGGCATAGTGCACTACACCATCGGGCAGCGCAAGGGCCTGAACATCGGTGGCCAGCCGGAACCGCTCTTCGTGGTGTCCATCGATGCGAAGAAGAACCAGGTGGTGCTCGGCCCCCGCAGCGCTCTCAGCTGCACCGAAGTCTCGGGCGTGGAACTCAACCTGATGGTATCCGAAACCTCGCCGCTCTTGAAGGGCGAACTGACGGCGCACATCAGGCTCGGCCACAGGGGCGCCGTCGCGCGGATTGTCGCGCTCGACACTGCCGCCGGTACCATCCGCGTGCGGTTCGACGAACCGCAGTTCGCCTCCGCACCGGGCCAGATTCTGGTGCTCTACGCCGGCGACGGCATCGTCGCATCGGCAATTATCGCCTAAAAACACGAAGTTTTCTGTTTTTTTTCGTACGTTTCGGTCAATTTCATAATAAATTTTATACAACGGAACATTCTATACGGAATTTCCCGTTTATGTGTATGCCAGAGGTTGTTGATGAAATGGACTTCGATTTCTAAGTCGAGACAGATTCTATGGGCCATGGGGCTCATTCTTGTCGGTATTCTCATCAATATCATCCCTTCGAAAATAGTCCTCTTTTTTGATATCCCTATTTTCGCGGATTCCATCGGAACCATTCTCGCCGCCATGCTGGGCGGTACGCTCCCCGCCGTAATTGTCGGGTTCTTCTCCAATGCGTTCAACGGCATTTCCGACCTCACCACCCTCTATTACGGTATCATCAGCATCCTCATAGGCGTCGCCGCTACGCAGTTCCAACAAAGGGGCTACTTCCGTAGCGCACTCAAGGCGTGCATCACCGTAATCGCGTTCGCCGCCCTGGGCGGCATCCTCGGTTCCATCCTCACCTACTTCCTGTACGGCTACGATTTCGGCGAGGGCATCTCGGCGCCATTCTCCATCGCCATCCACAACAACCTCGGATTCAGCAAGTTCTTCGCTCAGCTCACGGCCGACTTCGTCATCGACATCATCGACAAGTCCATCGTCGTCGCCATCGCGATTATCGCGCACAGGAAGATTCCTCTCAAGCTTAAACACCTCTACAGCCACGTATTCCTGTTCGACCCGAACCTGGCCGAACACATGCGCCAGATCGGCAGCTACCACATCAAGCGCTCGTTGCTCCGCAAGGTCGTCTTCATCGTCATCATCGCCGAGATCCTCCTGGGCGCGCTCGCGAGCATTACAGGGTTCGTCCTCTACAGGCAGGTTTCCATAGGCAAGTTCGTGGATATCGCACACGGCCTTACCGAAGCCGCCTCGGTAGCGATAGACGCAGACCGCGTAGACGAGTTCATTGCGGAAGGCTAAAAGGCTCCGGGCTATACCGAAATAGAATCGAAACTGTACAAGATAAGGAACGGGTTCCCGCAGGCGCTCTACCTGTACGTGTACAAGATTCTCGAAGACGGCTGCCACGTGGTATTCGACCTCGATGCGACCGACGGCGAGGAGGGTGGCGAGCCGGGTGCAGTCATCCCCTTCGACCCGACATTCGTGCCCTACCTGCCTAAACTGCTCAACGGCGAATCCATCGAGCCGATTATCTCCGACGACCAGTACGGCTGGCTACTCACCGTATACAAGCCGCTCAAGAATTCCGCGGGCAAGACGGTCGCCTATGTCGCCGCCGACATCTCCATGGGCGAAATCCTCATCGACCAGGCGAAGTTCTTCATCAAGCTCCTCTCGATGTTCTTCGGGCTTTCAATTATCATCATGAGTATCGTGCTCGAACTCGTGCACCGCGGAATCGTGAACCCCGTAAACCGCATGGCATCGGGCGCCATACACTTCGCCTACAACTTGGAACAGAGCCGCGTGAGCAGCGTCCAGGAACTCGATTCCCTCAACATTACCACGGACGACGAAATCGAATACCTGTACAAGGCGCTCATCAAGACCTGCAAGGACTCGGTGGAATTCATCGAAAGACTCGAGAAGGCAGCCGAGCGCATCACCCGCATGCAGGACGAAATTATTATCAACTTCGCAGAAATGGTCGAAGCGCGCGATACCAGTACGGGTAACCACATTAAGAAAACTGCATTCTACGTGGAGGCCATCGCGAAGGAGCTGCAGCGCGAAGGCAAGTTCAGCGAAATTCTCGACGACGCGTACATCGCAAAGCTCAAGCGTTCCGCGCCTCTCCACGACATCGGCAAGATCGCCGTGTCCGACCTCATTCTGAATAAGCCGGGCAAGCTTACCGACGAAGAATTCGCCATCATGAAGAGCCATACCACCGAAGGCTGGCATATTCTCGAAAAGATCGAAGAAAACGCAAGCGATTCCATGGATGACGATTACCTCAAGGAAGCTACCGAGATGGCGCACTACCACCACGAAAAGTGGGACGGCACAGGGTACCCCACCGGAATCAAGGGCAACGGAATCCCGCTGTCGGCGCGCATCATGGCGGTGGCCGACGTGTTCGACGCGCTCGTGGCCGAACGCATCTACAAGAAGCCCTTCACCTACGAGAAGGCGATGGCCATCATCACCGAGGGCGCAGGCAAGCACTTCGACCCTGTGGTAGTCGAGGCCTTCAGCCACATCTCCGAGGAACTCTACGCCCAGCGCACCGTGCTCGACGATATAGTTACGCACAAGCACGATGATGCCGCAAAGGGCTAGACCGCAACGCCCTGCGGTTATCGCCGAATCAAATTAAAACACCGACCGCTCCTGCGGCCGGTGAATTTTTTCAATCGGAAGTGTCGACTACATCGTGGACTTCACGAACTTGAGGACATCCTTCTTGACCCTCTTGTATTCGTCTTCCCAGATCTTGGCAACCTTGTCGACGAGAGTAAGGTCATCCATCGCATACTTCTTGTCCACCTTCGGCGCGACACGGTAAACATTGTCTTCACCGATGTTCGCGCAGGCTTCGAAGTAGTTCGAGTTGCCCGTACGTGCAATCCAGTCATCCATGATGTATTCGAGCCAGCCCAGAGCGTTCTTTTTCGCGGGGGCCTTGTTCGGGGTAATCATGCCGGTATTGAACGTGAGGATCTTGATACCGTCGGCAAAGAGGTCGCGGTACTTCTTCTTGCTTGCGCAGAGATTCTTGAGGCCGGACTGCAGCACCATGATGGGGTCGTTCGCCCACATGCCGCCATCGCAGAAGACCTTGCCATCAAGAGTCAGCGTGTCGAAATAGGTCGGCGCGGAGCAACTCGAAAGGATGGCGTAGGCGCGGTCCATCCAGGTGTCGGTGCGGTCCCACACCTTCTCTACGCTTTCACCGTTCATGTAGGTGGTCGGGATGTAGATGGGCTTGTTGAACTTGTCCATCTTGCCCGGGAAGTTCTCGTACAGGAGCTTCTTGAGGCCGGAATTGTCGTAGCGGTAGTAGTTCGAACGGGCAATCGGCGGAAGCGTACCGGATTTCTTCTTGAAAATCTTCTCGAGATTCGCCTTGTACAGGTCAAAGAGCGTCTGGGCCGTCATGCCCTCACAAAGTCCACTCGCAATAATCGAGCCGGTAGAAGTGCCCGCGAATGCTTCGCTCACATCGGCGAGGTTTGCACCCAGATCCTTTTCGAGCAGGCTCATGAACTTGAGGGGACCAATACCGAGGGCGCCGCCGCCACAAACGGAAATGACGAGTTTCTTCACTAGTGTTGCCTCCTTTTATTTTATCGGGAACTTTCCCTTGTTTGCAACTCCGTATAAAATAAATACTACGGATAAACGAGGCAATTAGTTTTTTGTAAACAAATACAAACTAAAATGTAATATACACCAAACAAAAAAGCAGGGAGCGGTCGGCTTCCTGCTTAAAGTTCTTGGCAACCTAGGGGCTAGCGGAACTCGTAGACCTTCGTCGCGAGCACGACCTCGCCGCTACGCATGTTGACCTTGATCTTGACCGTGGTCATCTTGCCGCGCGGAATCTGGACCGTCGCACTGTAGCCGATACCCGTTTCCGAAGGCACGTACTTCGTCTCGAACTTCTGGCCGGCGACGACAACGTCTACGGACCGGATCTGGGACGGGTCGTTGTTGAGGACCTTCTCAACATCGAATATAAGTTCCGGGTACATCGACGCACCCTGCGAAACCTTCTTCTTGATAACTTCCTTGGCGCCACCGCGCACGCTCACGTGTACGCCCGTCTTGGGGTAGCACTGCAGTTCGCGCTCGATGACTCCATTGAATTCCGGGCTGTTCTCGGGCACAAACTTGTACTTGTGAGTTCCCGGGACAAGCTTGAGGACCGCCGCCGGATTATCCCTCTCGAGCATGAGTTCCTTCACGAGGCTATCGCGCACATAGATCGAGAGCTTGCCCTCGTTGTCGGTATAGCCGCTAGTGGTGTACAGCGCCTCGCACTTGTTTATGTCGGACTTCATGATCTTCACGGTGCGGTCAAGCCTGTAGTTGAACGCGATGCTGCCGCATTCGAACGTCGTATGTTCCACGGAGCAAAGCGCATCGAACTTCTTTGCGCCAAGCGCGCCACGGCTCCACCTGGGCACGAAGCGCATACGCTTGCCGTCGGAGGTGTGGCGTTCGGAACCGATGGCCACCTGCATGCCGTCGGTACAGGTCGCGAAGATCTCTATGCTGTCGGCGCCCACCACTTCCGGCACACGCTCGAACTTGCATTCGAACTTGGACTTCATTTCCTGATTACGCTTCTCGATCTTTGCATCGAGTTCCCTGGCCTGCGACTGGATTTCGGCATCGGACTTGTTGGGATCGTCAATTGCAGCCGCAATCTTCTTCGCGAAGTCTGGGTCGCCGGCGTTCTTGGCCTCGACAACTACGGGCGGTTTGCCCTTACGGAAGGCAACATACTGCTTCGCCTTCACCGAGACCTGCTGGCCATTCTCTTCCATCACCATCTCGCCCGAGTTCAAGGCACCGAACGACTGTCCGCCTTCCGTCATGCCCACCGTACCGTCCGTACCGCGAATCGATGCGGTCATGGTCCCGGTCCTGAACTTGAACTGGCTCTTCTTGCCGGTCTGCTTCTGCGCGTTGAACCGGAGGAGGCCCTTCTTGATGTTGATTTCGGAAATCTGCGAATCCTTGATGAACATGACCTGCGTGAACTCGACAAGCGCGTTCTCCTCGATGGAGATCGTGCTGCCTTCGGGCATCGAGATGAGCACACCGGATTCAAGGTCCGTCTGGATAAGGTCCTTTTCCTGGACCTTCGCGCCTACACGCAGGCTGGCCCAGTCTCCCTGGCCCTTTTTCTTGAACGACACGTCGCCAAGAACGGAACGCACCTTGGCGCTCTGCGGCGCCGCCATGGACAGGGTGACAGCCAGGAGCACCCACACAGCTAGACTTTTATTTAGCGTCATTTAATACCTCTATAACTACGCGCGCTTGGCGCGACACACACGTAATAAAATCACATCAATAAAATATAATCTGAAAAAGCAAAAAAAACACGGGGGAGATTACTCCAACAGGGCATAATGTGATAATGCCCAACATTTTTTTCTAAAAAAAAATCCCGTCATGGCTTGTATTACATTATTAATTTGCTATAATTCCATCCATTCATACAAGGAGGAAATCCAATGATACGCAAGCTCTTACTTATCACCGCCATCTCTCTGGGCATGGCATTCGCACAGAACCCCTACGAAAGCACCGAAGCTTCGCAGTCCACCAGCGCTCCGGCACCGGTAGCACCGGCCGACGATCCGGCATGGAACATCAGCATCCACCCGGTGAGCCTCGTCGTGATGACGGCCCTCGGCCTCAAGACCCTGTTCGTGACCGTCGAACGCTCCGTCACGCCGCACACGTCTGTCATTATCCGCCCGGAAGTCATGTACGTGAGCAGCGACTACTACGATATCGACGAAGATGACGCCAGCTTCGACATGCTCGCCCTGGGAATCATCGGCGGCTTCCGCTACTACGTGAACCCCGGCCACAAGGGTCTCTACGTCGAAGCCGAACTCCAGTACGCCCACGTCGGTCTCGACTACGACGATGACGATGTCGAGGCAAGCGCAAGCGCCAACGCCTTTGGCCCCTATGTCCTGGTCGGTTGGAAGTTCCGCACTGGTCGCGCAACGTTCTCCATCGACCTCGGTGTCGGCTACAACATCATGTCTGCAAGCGCCGAAGGCAAGAACAAGGACAACGCCGAAGAAGATGCCGAAAATCTCGTTTCCAATGGTTTCGGCACCGACATCAACCTGACCTTCGGTCTCGCTTTCTAGTCTAGTCGCGAAACAGAACTAACGGTTTTAAAAGGATCCGCTGCAAAAGCGGGTCTTTTTTTACGAATTTAGCGCCATTCAGTTGTTAGTATAATTGTTACTAGGATGTTATTAAAGTGTTGATTGAATAATTAGCCGATACATCCTGTTATCACCACAGTTCACCCGTTATCCACAGATGGGATAAATTGTTTCACGTGAAACATTTCTTTAAAGGGCACTTTGTGAAAAAGTCGGGGAATTTGTTCAGAGATTATTCACATCGCTTTCGCAGGAAATTATACGCCCGACCATTTTGTTAATAGAATGTTTACAAAAATATCAACACGGACACGGGTTTCCCGCAATGAAAAAAGCCCCGACGGCATTCCGTCGAGGCAATTTTTTCATCAATGAGATTCCGGGTCAAGCCCAAAATTTCACGTGAAACAATCGACTAGAACTTCACGGTGCGGGGAGCCGCCGTAAAGCTGTAGAACGTAGCGGTCGCTTCCTTGAAGTAGAGCGTCTCGGTGTTGTCGTCGTCGGGGGAGTACATCGACTTGAGTTCCGGGTAGTGCTCGAGCATGTCGACCTTCGGTTCGCGGCGGTCGTCGCGGACCAGGGTACCGGCGACGCGGACCCACTCGTTACCCGCGGCGTTCATCGCGCAGATTTCGACCTTGCCGTTCTTCTGGATCTGCTTGGAGCAGTCCTTCGACTTGCCGGTCTGGATATAGAGTTTGCCCTCGAAAATGTTGGCGGTTCCGAACGGGCGGACGCGCGGCTGGTCGCCGTCGGCCGTCGCGAGGAAATACGCACCACATGCCTTGAGAAATTTTACGACTTCTTCCATAAGATGTTCCTTTTTTTTGAAAAAATTCAATACTTGTCTGCTAAAATATAGATTATTATACCCACATACTAATGCCTACCGGCAAGTTAAACAATATATGGAAATAAGGACTCTTCGTCCGTACCAGATAGCCCACCCTGACATTGAACATGTCGATGATTGTCCCGATACAGAGCGAAAAGCCGTAATCAAAGCCAGTCTCGTTAATGTAGCCCAGTTCTGGACCTAGGGAAAACTTGAACGAGATGCCCCTTTCGTAGAAATATAGGATATTTGGCTGCAGCAAGAAGTTAAACCCGTCCGCATAAAAAGCATGCGTCCCAATAGTCCACAACCAAATGTGACTTGGTATAAAACTGGAATCATCACCTTTAACGTATATATAATTCCAATCACCAAAAACCCAATCTGCTCCAAAAGCGAAACCTGTGCCGCCTCCCAGGTACATATTCCAAGGAACCAATTCCCGAAAGAAAGTTTTTCCAGAGTTCTGCTGCACCCTAGCGGAATCCTGCGCTACATTGGGGTCCTGTTCCTCGTTGGCAAATGAGATGCCCGCCATCACGAGCACTATAAAAAAAGACAAAAAAAAGCGCGATTTCATGTCAATAAATTCAGAATGACGCCTTCGCTACCTCTTCGCGGTAGATTGCCGCCATATCGGCGGAGAAGCAGCAAAAGATGACTTTCTTGACGGTTTTTGCCGGGAATTCGCGGACGGTATTTACCGCAATCTCGGTCGCCTCGTGCCAGGGGTAACCGTAGACGCCGGTCGAAATAGCGGGGAAGGCGACCGTCTCGCAGCCGTTCTGTTCAGCCAGATCGAGGCAGCTTTTGTAGCAGGATTCCAGCAGTTCGGGTTCGCCGTGCAGGCCATCCCGGTAGATGGGACCCGGAGTATGGATGACGAACTTTGCCGGCAACTTGAACCCGGGGGTAATCCTGGCCTCGCCGGTCTTGCACCCGCCGAACGGAATGCACGCCTGCAATAGCTCCGGGCCCGCCGCCCGGTGGATGGCGCCGTCCACGCCACCGCCACCCAGCAGCGAACAGTTCGCCGCATTCACGATGGCATCCACTGCAAGCTTGGTGATGTCGCCCTGGATAATCTCGATTTCTACCATTTAGGCCTCCGGCATAAATATACTATTTATACCACATGATAAGCAGCACCATTATGAAAATGACCGCGAAATTATATATATTATCTACGGGAGAATAATTTGGGGTTATCATGAGATTTTACGGTATTGCAATTCTTTTACTGGCGAGCGCGTCACTGTCGTTCGCCCAGCTACTGCCACAGAAACAGACCGGGGACTTGCCTAAAATCGACCGCGCCCTGATATTCAAGGTGGACTATAACGACAAGGCCGAGGCTTCGGATTCGAACTCCGGGAAAATCAATCCCTCCATAAAAGAGCAAGAAAAAGGAAATTACCTGAAAAATTCACTCATTTGGACGGGGCTCTGCGTCACGGGAGCAGCCCTCTCGGCAGCATTCGGTGGACACGGCCCCATCTGGTGCGACCCAAATTCACCAGCAAGGTTCTAGAAATATATTTGCGGACTAATGTTGAAAGTTTTGAATTATATAAATGTTTCACGTGGAACGTTTGCAAACCGAGGAAGCGGCGACAAACTTGTTTGTCGACATTTCCGAGGTGCAGCATGTAGGCTCCGAAGGAAACCGGGTAGAGATAACAGTCTAACTTTTTTCTATATTTACCGACATGAGAAGGACACTATTTATACTGACATTCCTGGCGTTAAACGCATTCGCATCCGATTGCATCCAAACCATATTCGACCTCTATATCGGAAAAGAGTACGGTATATACGACAAGAGCTACGAGGGCTATGTTCCCGACAGTATCTATTATGAGGAAAAAGGCGCCGACATTGGCCTCCTCGACCAGATTCGGATCACTAAATACTACAGGACCGGGCGCCATCTGGACAGCACCATGGAGTATTTTATAAAACCGGACACGACTATACAGGAACTGACTGTCTATAACGATACCACGATAATCGAGAAAGACGGGAACATGAAGTACATTTCCATCTACAAGGACGGGTACCTGTTTAAAAAGAGGGATGTCTTTCTGAACGAAAAAGAAAATAAATTTCAATTTAGCGAGATGACCTACTCCAGCGATAATGGCAGCGTGGTCAGCGATCATGGGTCATGCGGTATCCTTCGCGACACCCTCTACAGCAAGAGTAGCTGCGTTTATGCTTTTAGCATCTTAGTCCATGACCCTGAGGACGAAGGCAGGTGCATCGATCCGTATCAGCCGGATTCAACATACCCTTTCATGTCGAAATACGAATACGAGATACGGGGAGACACACTTATCCAGACATGGACAAGCATGGTATTTCCGGCAATCGAAAAGTCATTCTATGTTTATGTCGGCGCGGAGGAGGAACCCGTCCGCATTGCACCCAAGAAAATATACCCGCTCGCGGACTGGCGAAAGTTCAAACAGTTCGACCTCCTCGGTCGCCCCGCGAAGGGGAAGTACACCGTAAAACTTTCAAGGTAAGTTCACACTATTTCAACATTTATCAAAAAGTTATTCACGGATATTTTTAAAAAATGAAAGGACGCCAACCTCGGCGCCCTCTTTTTTTTGTGAGATATACTAAATTGTGTGGGAACGCGAAACCAACATGTTGAACATGTTGGGCCTCTGGCTTCGCCATAGGCCAACACCCTGCGGTTCCCAAATAAAAATGTGCAAGCACATTTTTGCTTGGTCACCTTGGCTGTGTTTCACGTGAAACACCAACATAAAAGATCCCCGCCTGCGCGGGGATGACGTTAGGAAAAATTGAGCTACAGAACAAACATAGAGCAGCAGAATCTCCTGAACCAGTTCCTGAAGGAACATGGCGTGCAGCTGTCCGGAGAGACGCTGGGCAAGCTCTATGACTTTGCCGACCTGGTGGTAGAAACCAAGCAATTCGGCAACCTGATTTCGGCAAAGGATTCCGAGAAGTTCCTGAGCCGGCACATCGCCGACTCGCTCGTTCCCTATATATATATAGTGAAGGAAATGAAGATCCCCGCCTCCGCGGGGATGACAGCTGGAAAAAAATGGGCCGACATGGGTGCCGGCGCAGGGTGCCCGGTCTTCCCGCTCGCCATCGCGATGCCCGAGGTGCAGTTCTATGCGGTGGAGCCCCGCCACATGCGCGTGGAGTTCATGAACTACGCGAAAGAAAAGCTCGGGCTCAAGAACCTGACCGTGGTGGGCAAGCGCTTCGAGACTTCGGGCCTTGCCGACCTGGACTTCATCAGCTGCCGCGCCCTCTCGACTTTCGAAAACGACTGGGAACGTGCACAGCCCGCCCTCAAGAAGGGCGGACTATTCCTCACATTAAAAAGTTTCAATAGCATTTCACACCTGGAAAACGACCCGGCAGTCAACATCTGGAAATACAAACTGCCGAACGAAGAACAGGATTACGCCTTAGTCACTCGAGGTAATAAATGAGTAAAGTGATAGCAGTATGCAACCAGAAGGGCGGCGTGGGCAAGACCACGACGGCCGTGAACTTGGCTGCAAGTTTTGCCGCTCTCGAAAAAAAGACACTCCTTATCGACATGGACCCGCAGGGTAACGCCTCGCAGGGTCTGGGATTCATGGAATCGCAAGAAACCGATATCCATGAAATTCTCGACATGGCCGATAATCCGGACAACATGACGTTCGAAAACCTGAAGCCGGCCATAGCCGATACGACCCTCGACTACCTGAAGGTCATCACCTCCGGCCCGGACCTCGCCGTCATGGAAATCGAACTGGTGAACGCGATGAGCCGCGAACACCGCCTCGAACGCATCATCAAGGTGCTGAAGGACGAATTCGAGTTCATCATCATCGACGCGCCCCCGAGCCTGAACCTTTTGACACTGAACGTGCTCACGGCGGCGACGAGCGTGCTCATCCCGGTGCAGTGCGAATACTACGCCCTGCAGGGTATGACCGAACTCTTCAAGACTATCCGCGAAGTGCAGAAGAACCTGAACGCGAACCTCAAGATCGAAGGTGCGCTCCTCACCATGTTCGCGAACAACAACCTCTCGAAACAGGTGGCCGAAGAAGTCCGCGAAAACCTGGCCGACACGGTTTTCCAGACGGTCATCCCGAGGAACGTCCGCCTGAGCGAAGCGCCCTCCCACGGCAAGCCGGTCATTTTGTACGACGTGCAGAGCTCCGGTTCGCAATCCTACATGAAACTCGCCGAAGAAATCCTGAACAAGGACAGGTAATATAATATGGGTAAAAAAGCATTAGGACGCGGTCTTTCCGACATTCTCAGATTCCACAACGTGGCGGCGCCTGTCAGTGCGCCCGAATCGGTCAGCAATCCTGCCGCCAGCGAACCCGAAGTCGACAGCAGCGAGAAGATTGTTGAAATCGCTATCGACCTCATCGACAGGAACCCCTACCAGCCGCGCACGGTTTTCAACGAAGAAGAACTCACCGAACTTGCGAACTCCATCAAGCAGC
The DNA here is from genome assembly GCF_002210285.1 of Fibrobacter sp. UWR2. Lineage (NCBI taxonomy): Bacteria > Pseudomonadati > Fibrobacterota > Fibrobacteria > Fibrobacterales > Fibrobacteraceae > Fibrobacter > Fibrobacter sp. UWR2. The sequence goes on from NZ_MWQE01000009.1 coordinate 52,191, forward strand.
AGGGGCTTATTCAGCCCATCGTGCTCCGCAAGGTGGGCGACCGCTACCAGATTATCAGCGGTGAACGCCGTACCCGCGCAAGCAAGCTCGCCGGTTTTTCGACCATCAAGGCACAGGTCTACGAAAACCTCGACGACAAGGTGATGAGCGAATGGGCCCTCATCGAGAACATCCAGCGCGTGGACCTGAACCCGGTCGAAATCGCCAGGTCGTACCAGAAACTTATCGACAATTATAATTACACGCACGAAGACCTCGCGAAGGCTGTGGGCAAATCCCGTTCGGCAATCACGAATGCGCTTCGCCTGCTCAAGCTCCCCGAAATAGTGCTCACTTGGATAGAAGAGGGCAAGATTGCCGGCGGTGCCGCACGCGCCCTCTGCAGCGACAAGATTGCCAACCCGGAAGCGCTGGCCCGCCGCATTATCGAAGAAGGCCTGAACGTCCGCCAGATCGAGGCGATTTCCCGCGGTGAAGATATCAACAAGCCGAAGGAAGAAACTACAGAACCGGTAGAAAATGTGGATACGCAGCCTGCAGGCGAGAAGCCCGAGGCCCCCGCGAAGCCCAAGCCGGAACTCAGCGCCGACATGAAGAATTTCGAGTCCAGGCTCGAGACGTTCTTCGGTACCAAGGTCCAGCTGAACCCGAGCGCCGCCGGCAAGCCCGAAGGCACGATCGTCATCAAGTACTACAGTATGGACGACCTGACCCGAATCCAGGAAATCATGGAAAACCGCTAAGGGAGTGAACCGTGAAGAAGTACTATACAGTACAGATTATCCCGGAGGATTCTCACGAGATCAAGAAGTTCAGGATATCCACAAAGTGGTTCACCTTCCTGAAGATTTTTCTCGCATTGTTTATAGTTGTACTCGGTGTTTTTGCCTTCCACCTGGCAAAAATCAACGTTATTGTCGCAAAATATGAGAAAATCCGCGTCATGAACGCGCAGCTCATCAAGAAGGACAAGAACTACGAGGAAATGTTCATGCGTCTCGATTCCCTGTGGGTAATGGAAGAACGCATCCAGAACATCTTCGAGACTTTCATCGAGAACGACTCCAACAAGATCAATTCCATCATTGACCGCAACAGGTTCGCTCACACTCCCTCCGAGAAGAACAACATCGACTTTGACGCTCACGGCTGGAAGACCCTCGAGGAAAAGCTCCGCGTGGAACACATTCCCGACCTGATCCCCGTAGTCGGTATCGTGAGCAAGAAGTTCTCGGAAGACGCCTCGCACCTCGGTACGGATTTCTCGGCCCAGCCCGGGAACCCGGTTTTTGCTACCGGAAGCGGTACTGTCGAATCGGCAGGGAAGATGGAGGAACTGGGCAACACCATCGTCATCAACCATGGGAACGGGTACGTGACCACGTATTCACACCTGATGAATATCAAGACGAAAAAGGGGAGCCCGGTCCACAAGGGTGATATCATCGGATCCGTGGGGAATACGGGCAATACGAACGGTCCCCATCTACACTATACAATTACAAAGGACGGAGTCCCCCAGGACCCAGAAAGTTTTATAAATTACTAGACATAGTTTTTCAATCAGGAGCATAGCATGGCTACAAAAGAACAGGAAATTACCCAGATCGGCAGCACCGTCAGCATCAAGGGCGATATCAGCGGCAAGAGTGACGTCCGTGTCGCCGGAACAGTGAACGGCAGCATCAACATCGAAGGCGAGCTCATTATCGAGCGCAGCGGCTTTATCGAGGGCGAAATCAAGTCCACCAATACCGTAGTCGCCGGTAGCGTCAAGGGTAACATCGACTGCAGCGAAAAGCTCATCCTCGAGAACACTTCCAAGTTCGTCGGCAACATCAAGACCAAGCACCTTATTATCCAGGAAGGCGCAATTTTCCAGGGTAACTGCCAGATGGGTGTACCTGCACAGTCTGCAGCACAGGTCCAGCCTGCTCCCCAGGTCAAGAAGGAGGCCTAATTCACTCCTATATCATAATTATCTTTCTATTTATATATAGGAAAATGATTATGGTGCAGTGAATAGTGGATATAATTTGTGGGTTTTATACACAAGTCCATGAGAGTCAAAAACATACAAGTTCAATAACCTTGTGGACAAATGTTGAAAACTTACGAATGAATCCACGACCTTCAACGTGGACAGATGTTGAAAGATAGTTTTCAATGACTGTGAACAATAAAAGCACAGAAAGGCATTGAAAAAATACGGTTTTCTCGTCAGGAATATGAGCAATATCACACTCGTCTAGGTAAAATTGTTTTTTTCTTGATTAGAGCAAATCCATATTTTATATATTAAATGAACTATTGCAAGGTGTTAAGTTGTTGAAGATAGGACAGATATCGGATATCCATATTGGCGAAGATGAAAGTCTTGTGCAGGATATCGACGTGCGCAAAAACTTTTTGGATGCACTGAATTCTGATTCCATGCAGGAACTAGACCTGCTTGTCCTGTCTGGTGACCTTGCAAACGAGGATGCCGAACCGGGAGCGTACAAGTTTATCGCCGACCAGATCAAGTCGGTGAGCTGCCCTGTGTGCATCATTCCCGGAAATCACGACAATATTGACGTGATGGCGCAGTATTTCGACCTTCCCGTAAAGAACGGCAAGTGCTACTACCGCTTTGACCTCCAGGGCAGGTCTATCTTTTTCCTGGACAGTGCATGCGGTGAAGTTTCGCGGGACCAGCTCGACTGGCTAGAGACCGAGATTCCGAAGGTGAAGAACGAGGTCCTGCTGTTCATGCACCATCCGCCCTGCTTCTGTGACCACAAGTTCATGGACCTTCACTACCACCTGAAGAACATGCTGGAAGTTCAGGAAGTACTTGCGAAGTACAAGAACCTGAAGCATGTTTTCTGTGGGCATTACCACTGCGAATTCGAAGAAAGCTTCGGAGACATCACCGTGCATGTCGCTCCGGCAACGCAGATGCAGATTGCTCCCGACAGGCCGTACTTCAAGCTCAAGAGCGACAAGCCCGGCTGGCAGGTGATAAAGTGGGGCGAGAATTCTGTGGAAACTAAAGTCCATTATTAGTTTTTTTTGAGGAAATACCTTGAAAATGCTCGATTACTATGCTATATTTGCCACACATGGCGGTTTAGCTCAGTGGTAGAGCACTGGAATCATAATCCATTGGTCCGGGGTTCAAATCCCTGAACCGCTATTAAAAAAAGAGGCGCATATGTCGAAACGAATTCTTGCAATTTCAATTCTGGCTATCGCCTCTTTTTTTGTTGCCTGTAACGACGATGCCGACGTGAAGCCCAATATGGATCAGGTTCAGTCCGCATTGCCGAAGAGTGTCCCGATTGTCAGCGTGGATGCTTTCGTAGCCCCGGCAGAACCGGTTATCACGCAGGACCAGGCGCACAAGTACGTGAAGGCGAGCGCCGCCCTCGTGGAACTCGGCGTGAGCTGGTCCAAGAAGATCGAAGAAGCCAAGGAAGGCGAGAAGGTCCAGATTCTGGATGCGTACAACGTTGCACGCGACCAGCTCTGCGCACGTATCGGACTTGCCGGTATCGCGGAATACAACTGGATTACCGAAGTCGCACTCCCGAACCCGAGAAACATTCCTTTCTTCGAGGCTGCCGGCCTCAAGAAATAGATGCCTATCCGCATCAATATCAAGCCCGATTCAAAGTCCACTGCAGAGTGGGCTATTTTTCGTATTGCACAGACGCTTGGCCCCGCATGGGATGTGTGGATGAACCGCCATCTCGTATTTACCAGTCGCACGGGCGGTGCGATAAACCACGAGGTGGACTGTATTCTATACCACCGCGACTACGGCATGCTTATAGTGGAATGCAAGGGCGCAAGGATATGGACAAAGTATAACGAGGAGACGCGCGAGACGGAATGGTATAGCGGAAAGAACCGCCTGAACCGTTCTCCGGGCGAGCAGGTGAGTGCCCTCATCGCGCCGCTGCACGAATACATGAAGGAAATCCTCGAGCCCGCGAGAGAAGGGCGCATGCGCAAGGTACGCGTGCAGTGGGCGGTATGCTTCAGCGACATGGACAGCATGGAAGGGATCCCCTCGTCGGAAATCCCGAGGAAGCGCGCATTGCTCAGGCCCGATGTCATCAACGCGAAACGTTTCGAGAAGCGGCTTATCGAGATTCTCGAGACGCCTGTGCAGGCGAACGGAAACATGCCGTTCATGAACGAGTACCTCGACGAGGATTCGCTGTTCAGGCTCAGGAACTTTTTGGACGGGCAAGGCGAAAAGCCCGATGCCGGCGAAATCATCAAGTCATCTTACGAGAACTGCTTCCAGGAAGCGACCGAGATGCAGCAGATGATGATGGAATCTATTTCGCGCAACCCGCGCATGCGTATAGAGGGCGTGGCCGGTTCCGGAAAGTCGCACATGGTAGTGTGGGATGCTCTACGGCTTTCGCGCATAGGCAAGAACGTGGCCATCGCCTGCTACAACGATTTGCTTGCGACCGAACTCAAGCAGGATGTAGACAAGGTAATAAGCAATGACCGTATTGGTGTCGAGAAAAAATACGCACAGGATGGTGGCGTGAGCTACGGGCGCGTAGACGTGTACGCGTATTCCGAATGGTGCGAGAAGTACGTGCGCGCTGCGAAGCTGAAGGTTGACAAGAGTGGCGACAGGTCGCAGTACTACGACAGGGAACTCCCGCAGGCGTTCGTGAAGGCGCAGAAGATTCTGGCGAAAGACAAGAAGAAGCGCGAGAAGTTCTTTTACGATGCGGTGATTATCGACGAGGGTCAGGATTTCGCAAGCGAGTGGGTGGACGGATTTATCGGGCTTTTGCACAACGAGGAGCACGGTATAGTGAGGTTCTTTTACGACCCGGCGCAGCGCCTGTATGCAAGCCGCAACGGTATCGACAACGCACAGGTAGATGCGATGCCAGTGATGGTATTGAACCGCGGGTTCCGTAGCACGAAGCGCATTCTAGAATGGGTGCGCAAGAATACCGGATTCAGATTGCAGGCTTTCGACAACATCGTGCTCGGCGAAGCTGTGAAGGAAATCCAGTATCGCGATGGCAGTGAACAAGTGCAGATGCTCAGCGCCCGCATAGATGAACTGATGGAAAAGAAGAAGCTCTCGGTATCGGATATTTTAGTGGTATCGATGAAGAGCGACAGGAATTCCGCCCTCAGGAACTTAACCGACGAACGGCTGGTGTGGAACACCAGCGGTGACAAGTCGCTGGTCAAGGACAAGATAAACATCGTGAGCGTTTACCGCATCAAGGGGCTCGACGCTACTGCAGTGATGCTGACCGACCTCGAGGAGCCCGCCGAAGCGAGCAAGCACGAGGACTGGATCCGCTGTATGCTTGTCGGCGCCACCCGCGCGAAAGCATTGCTAACAGTTTTCAGAAAGAAGTAGTTACCACGCGAAGTCGGCGACGATACGCCAGTAGTCGTCTTCGACATACTTGTGCGCATGCCCGATGGTCGCTACACCGAAGTTCATCTGGTATTCCACCGAGAAGTGGCGCGTAATCTGCACGCCGAACCCGAGCCACACGGAGAACGTGAGGTCTTTCGCCGCATTGAATCGGGTCTTCACGTCGTCGAACATGTCGAAATCGATTCCGGTCGCATCGCTTGCGAGCGACTTCATCATGGCATCTTCATCCATCTCGTCTTCCGGAGGAGTCTCTATCTTGTACACCTCGAATATGGGCTTGTGGAAGTTGAATGTCTGGCTGATGAACGGCTTCAGGATAGGAATGTAGGGAACGCCGAGCCTGAAGGAGATCGGGATGTCCGCGCCGATGTTGTGGTAGTATATGCCATATTTTTCGTCGGGTGTGAACTCGTAGTTGAATTTCTTGTAGTGGTAGAACGTACCGAGACCGATGCTGAAGGCACCGCCATCGTAGAAGTACCAGCGGAACAGGTAGCTGACGCCGGCTTCGTAACCGGTTTCTTCGTCGAGGTTCTTGATGCGGCCGTAGTCCTTCGCGTAGTAGCTGCGTTCACCGAAGTTGCCGTAGGTGATTTCAGTTACCTTATAGAATATGCGGTCCTTCTTCTTTTCCTTCTCGGAATCCTTTTCGGCAGTGTCTGCCGGTGCCTCGATTTGCGGGCATGCCTCTACGGCAGGCTCTGCCGCGGGTGCAACTGGTTCGGGAGCGGGTTCCGGTTTTGCCACTTCTGCGGGTGCTTGCGTCGGCGTAGGGGCTGCCGCGGCCGGCGCGGGTTCCGGCTTGTCTTCCTCGATGCGGATTTCGAGCAGGGCGAGTTCCTTGCTCGTATACGTTATGCTGTAGCGGCACTTGCCCTGCGTGTTGCAGCGCGCCTGTACGGAATCGGCGATGGCGCGGGCCATGTCTTCGCGTAGGAGCGCGGGCTTGATCTTTACGAGGCTATCGGCGATGGCGGTCTTCTCGGCAATCTCCTTGTCGAGCGCGATGAGTGCCGCCGTGTTCTCTTCGTGCGCCTTGCACTGGCATGTGGTTTCGGTTACGCGGCAGAACGCCTTGCGCAGTGAATCCGCCTTGGCGATGGAATCTTCGCGGGCTTTAGCAAGTGCGACTGTATCGACGGGAGCCTGGGCCGAATCGGCCGGTGATGTGGTCGGTGTGGTGGCCGGCGCCGCGGCCTGTGCAGCCCTGAGGGAATCGGCGGGTGTCATCGTGGCAGGTTCTTTCTTGAGCTTGCCCGCACAGTCATCGCAGCGCTCGGTGCATTCCATGGACATTGGCGCGATAGGCAAGAAGCTCCTGCGGCGCGTGAGCGAGTCGACGGTCGCATTTGCCGCCTTGATGGCGCTGGGCTGCATGCTGAGTGCACGCTGTTCGGCATCTCCGGACTTGGAGATGAGTTCGAACCTGGTAAGCGTGGTGCGCCCCTTCTCGATATTCTTGTAGAAGCCGTCCTGGAATGTCACGGTGCGCGCGCATACGGATTTGTCGCAGCCTGCGATAAGGTCGTCGATGAGCTTGCGCTTGCTTATCTCAATGCCCATGTTCTTGGATTTTGCGCTATCGATGACGAAGGGGCAGTTGCAGGTGGTCTCTATCTTGTTGCAGTTCTCGGCCCTTTCGGCATTGCGGCACGACATGCAGAGGTCGTAGCATATCGCATCGGCGAAGGAGAACGTGGACGCGAATGCGGTGATGATTGCGATTGCGGAGATGGACTTGAATATATTACGCATAGTCACCTCCTAGAAAAGAATGGCGAGGACAATGAAGGCAATTGTCCCGATGGAAGAAATCACGATGGGGAAGATCGGGATGTCGCTCTTCTTTTCGGGAGCGGCATGCTCGCATGCGGCCTGGTTCTGCGCTGCGGTTGCGGCCTGGCTGTTCGTAGGCTCCTCGGCCTTTTTGCTGGCTTCGGACTTTGCCGCGGGTTCCCCGCTGGCTGTGGGGGTCGCCTCGTCGATAAGGGTTGCCTTTTCTTTTGTGCCTGCATTCTGGGCGGGAGCCGCATTTGCGAATCCCGCGAATAAACCCACCGCTATTGTCAAAGCGAAAAGGTTGTGGAGAATTTTTAATTTCATGACATCCTCGCCGCGCTACAAGTAACGCTCATTGCAACTTAATATAATTTATACCTGTTTTAGCGCCGTGTCAATCATCTCCGCTCATTATTTTTTCGAAACGTTCGAAAAACGGCGTGTAGTACGGGACTTCGTCGAGGACTTCGAGTTCTCCCTTCTTGTTGTATCCGAGTACGAACCTGTCATTCACGACAAAGAGCGGTTCGACCATCTTGAAGGGAGTGAATTTGGAGATGATGTCCATTTCGTCGGTGCTGATGGCGCGGATCTTTATTTCGGCGGGTTCCTCGGCTGAATCGCCCGGGGTGCGGATCATGGATTTTACGATGCCCCATGCCTTGCGGGCGGACTTGGCGTCTCTCGGGATGGCGTAGCGGAAGGTGAACTTCTCCTTGCCGACCTTGACCTTGTACTTGTCCTTCTGCTTCTTGAATTTTTTCTGGAGTTCCTCGTCATCCTTGAAATTTTCCCAGGTACCCGGCATCAGGAACAGGTACTGCGCAATCTTCAGGTTGTCTTCTTCGGCTGCGAGGGCTTCCTTGAGCTCATTGAAGGCGGCAATGACGAGCGAGTCGCTTGCGCGTACGTACTGCACGTGGTCGGGGAGCGGCTGGTACTTGATTTCGTCGGGCCTGTTGTTATCGGCCTTGCCCGTGTATTCGCCACCGGGGATAAGCTTGTGGTTTGCCAGTTCGCGGGGAGAAGATGCGCAGCCGGCGAGGAGGGCCGTCGTCACGATGGCGAGCAGGGCGGTCAGGATAGTGTGTTTCATATGAGACTCCTTATGTAAAAGAAAATATACTATTGAGCGCCTAAACGCCCCTTCTTTACGTAACTTTTCGTTTACATTATGGCGATTTCACGGATTTTTCGCAAAAATTTGAGGGATAATTTTTACAGAATCCGCCGGTTCCATGTTCCTGGTGTCGGTATGCGTGTCTATTATAAATTGCTTACGAGTTTGTATGTGGTGAATTACTTTGTTACCTTTGTGTCTCACATCTTTTTTAGGAGAAAATACATATGAAGCGTATAGCTCTTCTCTTTTCTTGTGCCGCGCTCCTTTGTTCTTGCGCCGGCATCAACGTCAAACAGCCCGATATCGGAAACGTCAAGAAGGTCGCCATCCTGAGCGTTACCGGTACCGAAGATTTCGAGGATATCGAAGTCGCAGAAGGCAAGAAGGAAACCCTTCTTTCTGTCGTCGGCAACATCATCAAGGACAACGTCGAGATGATCAACGAGCCGCAGGTGAATATCGTCACCCACGGTGCAAATGCTCTTTTCCAGGCCCTCAACGGCATCGAAGGCTGGAGCGTGATTCCGTTTGAAGAAGTGAACAACAACGAAGAAGTCAAGGCTTACTTCGAAAACAAGGACACCTTCGGCAAGATTGAAGATTTCGCCAACAAGGTTGCTCCCCGTGACGGCAAGCGTCTCGTCCCTGCAAGGGGCATGTACGAACTCTCCTTTGACAAGGTTTCTCCGTCTGGCGCCCACTGGGTGAACGGCGAACGCGTTGAAGCCCCGGTGCTCCGCGCCCTCGGCAAGATGTGCCAGTCCCTGAACGTCGACGCCATCGCAGTTGCTGAATATGCCTTCTTCTACGAAACCGGCATGATGACGAACATTACGAGGAACGTGACCCCGATCGTGTTCGTGAACGTGGTGCTGGTCGACAAGAACGGCGAGAAGATTCTGTACACCGACCGCGGCTGGACCAAGGTCGAAGGCAAGGAAAATGCCAAGGTTAATGGTGACTATGTGAACCTCCGCGAAGACAAGTCCGTGAAGGCCTACAATGCCGCCATCGACCAGATCATGGATGAGTTCCGCAAGGAAGCCGCAGGCAAGCTCGCCAAGTAATCCGGTTCGAACAAACTCACAAAATTTTTTTTCATCTCCCAAAAAAGTGGGAAGCTCGCTCTGCGAGTTTCCCATTTTTGCATTTAGGAGCACTGTTTAATAAGTTTTTGTTCGTGAAAGTAGTCTTTTTTCTTACTCCCCATTTTTTTCTTGACTGCGCGTATGCCCTGTGCTTATATTTGGCTCGGTTTTGGATGTTTGTTGGTTTGTTACTAACGTTTTTGGGGGTTAGAATGAATCCGCTTAATGAATTCGATGTGACGCTGCTTGTCGTCAAGCTTTTGTGTGTCGCGAGCGTCGCAGCGATTGCGTTTGGCTTTGCGTGCTGGCGGCTTTCCCGCCGTAAGGACGGTGTTGTTCCTGCACGCCGCAGGAAGCCGTGGGATGCCGCTTTCGACAAGTGGCTGAATCACGGCCACCACGACCTGAGCCATTCCTGATAGGCATTCCTGCAAGGTTTTAAAACGCCTGTCATGGGCTTTTTTGCCACGTTTTTGCGTGCGTCGGGGCAACTTGCCACCCGATAATTTGCTAAATTCGCATGCGTTAAATTATCATTGTAGCCGGGCCCGCGCTCGGCTGTTATAAAGGAACGTTATGAGCATAGTCGATACTGTCCTCCACAAGGTCTTTGGCACACCCCACGAACGCAAGGTGAAGCAGCTTCGCCCGGTAATCGAGAAGATCCACGCTGCCCGCATGGCGCTTGAAGCCCTGGACGATGCGGCACTTGCCGCGAAGAGCGCGGAATTCCGCGAGAAGCTGAACAACGGCGGTACGCTCGAGGATATCAAGGTCGACGCCTTTGCCGTGTGCCAGGAAGCCTGTGACCGCCGTCTGGGTATCTTCAACATCTTCAAGCCGGAATTTGGCTTTGACTTTAGCCGCCTTGGCCCCGAACTGCAGGATGCGGTGAACGATGCGAAGGCGGAACTTGCCAGCGGGAAGAACGAATGGGAAGTCTACCTGCCCGCGGCTCTCTATGCTAAGGTGCGTGAACTCTACCCGGAATCGGTGAAGCCGTTCCGCATGATGCCCTTTGACGTGCAGATGATCGGCGGCCTCGTGCTCCACGAGGGCGCGATTGCCGAAATGGCGACTGGTGAAGGTAAGACGCTTGCGGCAGCCCTGCCGGTCTACCTGAACGGTCTTAGTGGCCACGGTGTGCACGTGGTGACGGTGAACGACTACCTCGCCGGCCGTGACGCGAAGCAGATGGGCCTCGTTTACAAGTTCCTCGGGCTCACGGTGGGCCTCATCGTGAACGGTCTTGATTCCGAACAGCGCCGCACGAGCTACAACAGCGACGTGACCTACGGTACCAACAACGAGTTCGGCTTCGACTACCTGCGCGACAACATGGCGGTCGACCCGTCCCAGTTGGTGCAGCGCGAGCTCAACTTCTGCATTGTGGACGAAGTGGACTCCATCCTTATCGACGAAGCCCGTACTCCGCTTATCATCAGCGGCCCTGCCGAAGACGCTACCGACAAGTACTCGAAGGCGAACGAGATTGCCCAGAAGCTCGTGAAGAACAGGGACTTCGGCGTGGACGAGAAGGACAAGTACATCATGCTCACCGAGAAGGGCGTGAACCATGTCGAGAGCCTCCTCCAGATTACGAACCTCTACGGCGAGCACGCCGACTGGGTGCACTACATTGACCAGGCCCTGCGCGCATGGCACCTCTACGAGAAGGACGTGGACTACATCGTGCGCGATGGCGAGATCGTGATTGTGGACGAGAACACGGGCCGCCTCATGGAAGGCCGCCGCTACTCTAACGGCATGCACCAGGCTATCGAGGCCAAGGAAAAGGTGCAGATCCGCCGCGAGAACCAGACGCTTGCGACCATCACGTTCCAGAACTACTTCCGCATGTACAAGAAGCTCAGCGGTATGACCGGTACGGCAGAAACGGAAGCGACGGAATTCATCAAGATTTACAACATGAACACCTGGGTCATCCCGACTAACAAGCCCTGCATCCGCCAGGATCTGCAGGACATGGTGTACAAGAGCGAAGACGCCAAGTGGCGCGCCATCGTGGCCGAGATCAAGGAACGCCACGGCAAGGGCCAGCCGCTCCTCGTGGGTACGGCATCTATCGAAAAGTCCGAACATCTGCACGGACTTTTGGAAAAGGAAGGCATTCCGCACGAAGTGTTGAACGCGAAGAACCACGGCCGCGAAGCCGAGATTATCCAGTACGCTGGCTACAAGGACAAGGTGACGATTGCTACCAACATGGCCGGTCGTGGTACCGACATTGCCCTTGGCCCCGGAGTCACGGACCTGGGAGGCCTGCACGTGCTCGGCACGGAACGCCATGAATCCCGCCGTATCGACAACCAGCTGCGCGGCCGTTCCGGCCGTCAGGGCGACCCGGGTTCCAGCCAGTACTTCCTCAGCCTCGACGATAACCTGATGCGTATCTTCGGTGGCGACAGCGTGAAGAACCTGATGAACCGCTTTGGCGTGGGCGAGGACGAGGTGATTACGCACCCGATCGTGAGCCGTTCTATCCGTGGTGCACAGCGCCGCGTGGAAGGCCAGAGCTTCGATATCCGTAAGCACTTGCTCGACTACGATAACGTGATGAACGAGCAGCGCAAGGTGATTTACGGGCTCCGCCGCCGCATCTTGAACGGTGAGGACATTAGCCAGGAAATCATGGACCGCATCGAAGACGCTTGCGATATCAAGGTTTCCAACTACATCGTGGCGAAGAGCTACCCCGAGGACTGGAACCTCGAAGGCCTGCATACCGACCTGCAGCGCACGCTCGGCATGGAGTACAACCTCACGCTCGAAGAGGCGATGAAGAAGACTCCGGAGCAGGTGCTCGACGAAATCATCGGCATGTGCAAGGCCCGCTACGACAAGCTCGGCAAGATTATCCCGGAAGCCGATTTCCACAACATCGAACGCCGCTTCTTGCTCATGACGATCGACCAGGTGTGGAAGGAACACCTCTACGCGATGGACCAGTTGAAGGACGCCATCCGCTTCCACGGCTACGCCCAGAAGGACCCGCTGATGGTCTACAAGAACGAGGGCTTCAAGCTGTTCGAGGGCTGCCTCGAGAAGATTGCGACGCTCACGATGCTCCGCATCTTGAACATCCGCATCACGCTCCCGAACGGCATGACCGTTTCGCCGGACCAGCTGCAGCTCAAGAGCCAGGAACAGATTGATGCCGAGAAGAAGGCTGCCCAGGAAGCGGGCAAGGATGACTCTGCGAATAGTGAACAGCTGAGTGCCGAGGGTGCACAGGCCGCAGGCCTTGCAGGAACTGCCGCGCATTCCCAGAGCAACGCCATCACGGAAGACCAGCAGGCACAGCAGCCGATGTCGCAGTCCGCTTTGCCGGGAACGCGCCCGACGGTGCGCCGTACCTACACGAATCCGGCTATCCTGGAAGCGGCACGCCGCCGTGCACAGGCTGCCGGCCCGAAGCTCGGTCGCAATGACCCGTGCTGGTGCGGTTCCGGACTCAAGTACAAGAAATGCCACGGCAAGGACGTTGAGTAATTAGCAGTCGCGCCGGAGTTTGGAAAGTAGATATGCAGACGGCGAAAAGATTCTTTTGTCTTGAAGGTATCGATGGGTCGGGAAAGTCGACCCACATCGAGAAGCTGGCTACTGCCCTCGAGGCGGAAGGCTATTCCGTGGTGAAACTCCGCGAACCGGGTGGGGCGAAAGTTTCTGAACGCATCCGCGAGATTCTGTTGGACCCTGCGTTCAAGGGAATCATGAGCGACAAGGCGGAACTTTTGCTGTACAATGCCGCCCGCGCGCAGGTGATACACGAAATCATCCAGCCGGCGCTTGATGCAGGCAAGATTGTGATTGCCGACCGCTTTGCATGGAGCACGTTTGCCTACCAGGGATACGCCCGCGGGCTTGGCGCCGGCATGGTGCAGCAGCTTACGGAACTTACCTGTGGCGACTGCATTCCGGAACTCACCGTAGTGCTCGACCTGACAGTGGAACGGAGCCGCGCGCGCACCGCGAAGCGGGGCGAGGCACCCGATCGACTCGAGCAGGAGAAGGCCGACTTTTTCGAACGGGTGCGCCAGGGGTACCTGGCCGCGGCCCGTGAATACCCCGATTGCGTTGCGGCGGTAGATGCAGACCGGCCTCAAGAGGAAGTTTCTGCCGACATCTATAGGCTGGTGAAGTCGAGGCTTTAGTGATTTTCATTTTCATCCTTATTTTCGGAGTGATCTTCCTGTTCGTGAATTTGCGGCAGGTGGCCCCCGGAAACAAGGGAAGCATTTTGGCGGGTGCACTCGTAGTGCTCCTGCCTGTCTGCTTTATATTCCGCGACATGTTCTGGGCATGCGTCGGTCAGGCGTTCCTTTCGGTATGGCTGTGCGAGGCGCTGCTCCTGTATATTTGCTGGTGGATTTTCAGGCTGTGCCGCCGCGTTGCCGTGCGCAGGCCCATGCCAAAGCGCATAACGGTTATTGCCGCCCGCGTACTGCTTGCCGTATCGTTTGCGGTTACGGGCGTGATGTGTGCTGTGGGGTATTTCCACAACGAACATTACATCTTGCGTGAGTCGACTGTCGAACTGCACGTGGAAGGCTCGCACGTTCCCAGTCCCGATTCTTCTGTTGCACTTGATTCCGCGCAGGTCTCGCGCGATTCTACTGCGGGCGTTGTTCGTCCCGATTCCTTTGCTGCGCCCCGCAATTTTACGGCGCTCTTTTTCAGCGACTTGCATTTGGACCCGCTCATAAGGCGCGAGAAGGTGGAGCGCATGTTGCACGAGGCCGACAGCCTCAAGCCCGACTTGATACTTTTCGGCGGCGATTTTGCCGATATTCACGATTCCGTACTGACCAACCAGGGCTATGATACTTTGTTCGCAAAGTTCGCGGCCGCTGCCAAGGTAGGGGCTTTCGCTATCGGCGGCAATCACGAAGTCTATACGGAAGGTGCCGGTGCCGATATCGCGGGCTTTTTGCGCCGCGGTAGCTGGGTGTATTTGGAAGATTCAACCGTGTGTACGGAGGTCGCCTGCATTACCGGGCGCATGGACTTGCAGAAGGAGCGGGCCCTGGATGTAGAACGCAAGCCGCTTGCACTTCTTGAACCGGGCAATAAACTCCCCTGGCTGCTCATGGACCACCAGCCGAAGGGCCTTTCCGGTCCGGAGGATGCCGGCTATTCGGGCCGCCTGCCGGATATCGCGCTATCGGGCCATACGCACAAGGGCCAGTTCTTCCCGGGCACTGTCATCATTAATTGGGTATGGCGCCTTGCCTACGGGTTTGGCATGCTGGATTCTGTCCGGTGGCTTGTCAGCAGCGGGGTCGACAGCTGGGGCCCTCCGGTGCGCATCGGGAGCGATACCGAAATGTGGCTCCTGCATTTTGTACTTGATTAGGGCCGATAACCCCTAAAATGCGCATTTTTGCGGCAGAATTCGTGCGAAAACGAAAATTTTCCTGAAAAAACTTGTCAATTCGCGTTTTTAATGCGATATTAATGTAAAGCGCTTGGGTGAAGCGCGTTTTAAAGGAGTATTTATGTCGACAATCGCAGAACGCAAGTCCCAGAATCTTCCACGCTTCAAGAAGCCCGGTTGTGACGATGTCTACAGCCTGTTCGATGCATTCGTCAAGACGGCCCTCATGGATGACCGTGCTATAGACTTTTCGCAGGAGCCTACCCGTAGCGAAGATGGCTCGTTTGTGTTTGTGACCCGCGAAGAAAAATTCTCGGATATTGTCAAGGCGAATAGGGACAACGTTGTTGCAAAGGATTCGACAATTGACCTGGAAACCGTAAAGTCGCTCGCCCTTGCTCACTACACGTGGCTCTGGTCGCTTGGCTTCAAGGGTAACGGTAGTGCTGGCCTCTGGGATGCGCCTGCCTCTCCGAGCAACAAGAGGAAGGATATTCCGCTGGTTGCCGCCATTATTGAGCAGTTCGTAACCTGGGCCAAGAAGCCGGTATTTGCAGATGTCGCCGAAGCGAAGGCGGCTTTCCTGAAGTTCGTGCTCAAGACGCGCCGTACCGAGGCTGCGGGTATCCGTCACGGGCTCATGCACCTCTGCGACCCGGACCTCTACATCAACTTCTACAACGTCGACGAGAAGGTCGCCGTCATCAAGCAGCACTCTAAGTTCATCGAGAACTTCCAGCAGCAGCCGGTCAAGTACCGCTATACCAGTTACTACGAAGAACCGCGCAAGCCCTATTACGCCGAGTTTAGCGACGAGCAGGTGGCGCATATCTTTGACGTGCTGTCCATGATCCCTGCCGATGCCGGACTCGAATACGGGGCGTTCATGGCGCAGTTCTTTACCCCGCAGCTTCCCAGGAAGAACTCGGAAAATCTCAAGAAGCGCTGAAAGCGTACATCGATTGTAAATATTCCTAAAAAATTGACATTGAAAGCGATGACGAAACTGACTATATTTGGGACATCAAATTCAACCCCCAATCAAGGCAAAAATATGTCAGATCGTTTTATCGTGACCGGCAACTTCACCGATGACCCGTTCGCCATCGACATGGCCCAGTACATCGGCCTCCGTGAAGACATCTCCGACGTGGTCTCCCTGAAGACCTTCGCCAACTCCGAATTCTGCCCCCGCTACATGCTGGATGTGGACGACATGGAGCATATTGGCAAGCGTCTCGAAGGCAAGATTGTCTTGATTTGCTCGGTGTCGAACCATGAACGCAGCCGTAACGACTACGCCATGCGCAACTGCATTCTGGCCCGCGCCGCCAAGGACAACGGTGCAGAGCAGGTGGTGCTCGTTGAACCCGACCTGTTCTACAGCGCCCAGGACCGTGGCCCGCACCGCATTGGCCCTCTCGAGAAGGACCGCCCGGATATCGACTTGAAGAAGTTCGACGGCCAGGCCTTCACGAGCCTCCTTTACGCCGAACTCCTCAAGAAGTCCGGTGTCGACGCCGTGGTGACGGTGCACAACCACAGCATCAAGGTGCAGAACCTCTTCAACGAAATTTTCGAAGGTCACTTCCATAACCTCATCCCGACCGACGTCTACGCTCACTACATCAAGAGCAGCAACTTCGTGCAGACCGGCAAGGACGGCAACAACCTCGTGATTGTCTCCCCGGACAAGGGCGCCCGCCCGTTCATGAATGCCGTCTACGATGCCCTGCAGCTGCCCGAGTGCAAGCGCGTGGTGATGGACAAGGTCCGTACCGGCGAACGTGAAATCAGCATGACCTTCAATCCGGAACTTTCTGACATCAGCATCGAAGAAATCGAAGGCAAGGACGTGATCGTGTTCGACGACATGGTGCGCACGGGTACCACCATCGTGCAGTGCTGCGAACACATCAAGAAGGGCAACCCGAACCGCGTGTGCTTCGGCGTGACGCACTTCCATACCAGTGCCGAAGCTCGCGAAAAGCTGAACAGCCACGCCATCGACGAAATCCTCACGACCTCGACCCTCCCGGATATCATGAATCGTGACTGCCAGGGCCGCCTGCGCAAGAAGCTCACCGTGCTCAAGCTCGGCAAGTGGATTGCCCGCCACGTGATGCAGATGTACGGCATGGACGACGGCCGCTTCGAGAAGGACTTCTACAAGATCGATATGTCCTCGAAGAACCCGCGTTGGCCGCCTGTATTCTTCTAATTTCTTCTAATGAGATCGTTCGCGGTTAATTACTTTAGAGCCCCTGTTTAACAACAGGGGTTTTGTTGTTGCCCATAACAACGAAAAAAGCGTGTATTGCAATTGTATTATCCTATATGAAACGAAATAATGTATATATACAATACACCTGTTATACAACAACAAGGAGATAATATGTTTTCTAAGAAGGTGATTTTCCCCCTGGCCGCGATTGCGATGGCCTCTTTTGTCGCATGTGGCGACGATAGCTCCAGCTCTCCCTCCAAGGAAGCTCCTGCGAGCATCAAGAATTTTGTCGATAGCAAGGACCTTGCTTGCTCTGCAACCGATAACTTCTGCGCGAAGGTTTTCGTCGAGGAAATGCAGGACACTATCCAGTGCAGCGGCAAGTCTTGGGACATGATGGTCCTGGGCAAGCCGGTTGCCGGCTGTGAAGCTGCCGCCCCGGCCGCTGAGGAACCTGCTGCCGGCGAAGGCCCCGCTGCTGGTGAAGAACCTGCCGCCGGCGAGGAACCCCCTGCCGGTGAAGGCCCTGCCGCTGGTGAAGAACCTGCTGCCGGCGAAGGCCCTGTCGCCGGTGAAGAACCTGCTGCTGGCGAAGGCCCCGCCGCCGGTGAAGAACCCGCTGCTGGCGAAGGCCCCGCCGCCGGTGAAGAACCCGCTGCTGGTGAAGGCCCCGCCGCTGGCGAAGGTCCTGCCGCAGGTGGCAATGTCGTTTACTGCATTGTCCCGGGCGTTATGGGTGGCTGCGAGGAACTCCCCGCCGAAGCTGCCGCGATGTGCGAAACTACGCTCGAAGGCCAGCTCGTTGACGCTTGCCCCGCCGAATAATCTAGCACACGTCTAAAAACAGAAATGCGACTCGTTTATACGGGTCGCTTTTTGTTTCAGTTCACTGCTTGATGGATAAAACTGCCTACCCGACGATTAGGTCGATAATCAGGTAGATTGCCATCGCGATGCTACATGCGCTCACGAAATGCTGGATGAACTTGTTGCCTTTTTTGCGCTGTAAAAAGCTCCCGCAGTAGCCGCCGAGCCATGCGCCTGCGGCCATCACGATGGCGATGGGCCAGTCGATTTTGCCCGCGATGCCGAGCGCCGTGGTGCTGACAATCAGGAACACGTTGGTGAGCGCGTTCTTGAGTGCGTTCACGCGGATGGCGTCGAGCCCGGTGTATCGCGTGAGGGCGAAAATCTGTACGAATCCGACGCCCACCTGCACGATGCAGCCGTATATGGAAATGCATGCGAACCCGATGGCGCCTTTCCAGGTGAGTTTTTCGGGAGGTGTCGCGGGCGGTTTGCCGAGGATGTCCTTGCGCAGGTTGCTCATCACGACGACGACGCAGATGACGACGGCGAGGATTGCCTGGAACATCTTGTCGCCGATATGCACCAGGAAGCAGGCGCCGATTCCCGTGCCCACGATGGTGGGGATGAGCAGTTGCAGGAATATCTTCTTGTTCAGGTAGCCGTGCTTCATCAGGTTGAAGGCGCTGCTGCAGTTCCCGATGATGAGGCCTATTCGGTTGGTGCCGTTCGCGACGGTCGCGGGCATGCCGAGGAATATCATGATGGGCAGGCTAAGCGTGGAGCCGCCGCCCGCGATGCTGTTGATGAGGCTTACGATGGCGCCAAGTACGAAAAATGCGGGATACTGCGCGTAGTCCCACCAGGGCGCGTTTATCATTTGGCGATTTCCTTCTCGAGGAACTGCTTGTTGTCAAGCACTTTCTGTTTTTGCCCGTATTCCGGATATTCGCCGAGGCACTTGTCGAGCGGGGCGATGGCATCCTGGAGGAGCTTCTTTTTCTTGGCGGCGTCCTTCTGCTTTTGTGCCTTCGTGAAAATCTGCGAAGTGGTTTTGCGTTGGGCGTTGCAGAATGTGTTTGCGAGTTCCTGGTACTTGTCGTTAGCTTCTTTGCGGAGCTTGCTGGCCTTTAACTTGTTCAAAGCGGCCTTCGCTTCGCCGTACTTGCCCGCCTTTATGAGTTCGTCGGCCTTCGCGAGAGCCTGTGCGGGGTCGTGGCTTTCCCAGTACTTTGCCGCCTCGGAATTGGTTGCGGCAGCAAGGCCTGCGATGTAGTCAATAAGCGCCTGGATATGCAGTTCGTTTTCAAAGTCGCGGTAGCGCATCTGCAGTTCGGTTGCCTTCTTCTGCGCTTCGGCGAATTGCGCCTGGTTGTCGGCGAGCGCCTTTATGGTATCGTATTCCTTCTTGGCCTTGGCGAGCGTGTTCTTGTAGGCGACCTGCTTTTGTGCATTAGCCCAGCCGGTGAGCGAATCGCCTGGGGCAAGCGCGATTAGGCTGTCGGCGGTTTCTGCCACCATGCTGTAGGCGGTCTGTGCGCGGTTCATGTTCTGGATTTGGAACACGAGCGGTTCAAACGCCTTTGCCTTTTCGGCGCGTTCTTTGCCGAACTCGTTCAGCAGTGTATCGGCTTTATCGAACCAAACTTTCCACATGGGCTTGAGGATGCGGAACTTTTCAAGATAGGCGCTTGCGGAATCGGTAAGGCCCGCCTTGTACAGCGATGCTGCATGGGCGAAGACTTCTTCAACGAGTTTCGGGAATGCGGTATAGGGGTCCGGAACCTGTGCGGCTGCGGAACTGGGCTGCGTATTGTCGGTGGCGCCCGCATCGCTTGTGGCGGGAGTGTTTTCGGGCGTGTTCAGGCGGTAGGAATCGAGAGCCTGCGAATCGAAGGCGCCTGCGTGTTCTGTGCTGGTCGCAGAACTTGTTGTGGAACTTGTAGAGGCGCCTTCGCTGGGCTTGGACTGGCCTGCGGGCGCTGTGGCCTGCTGGTCGGCGCCTGCTTGCGGTTTTGCCACGGTGGCGTCTTGGGTGGCGGTTTGCGGTTGTGCGTCGGTTGCGGGCGCGGGCGCGTTGCCTGCACAGGCGGCGAGCATGAATGTCGCTGCCGCCATCAGAAGGGCTTTGCTCAAAAATTTCATATTCATATTCAATTCTTCTGCTTTTTAGTTTCCTCAGGTTTGGATCCCTCGCCGCGATGCCTTGCGGCATCTAGCTCAGGATAGCGCAAACGTTATTCCGCTTCGATAGGCACGAATGCACCGCCGTCCATTCCGGCGGGCAAATCCCAGTCGTCGTCTTGCGGCATGGCGGCTGCCTTCGGTGCGGCTGCCGGTGCCGCCGGCTGTGCGGGTTGTACGGCTGCGGGCTGTGTGGTTCCCGCGGTCGGCCCGGCAACTGGTGCGGTCTGCACAGGCACAACAGGCTGCGTTGTTGCCGACGTGGGTTCTGCGGTAGTCGCCGCGCCTTCTTGCGGAACTGCGGCTGCCTGCGCGTTGCCTGCGTCTGCACTGCCTGTCGGCGCCTGGCCCGCCTGCGCGTTCTGCTCGCCCGGCTGTACCGCCTGCGCGGAGCCCGCATTCTCGCTACCCGCTTCGGCAGGTGCGGCACCTGCCATCGGCATGGGCATGCTTGTCATGATGCCTTCTGCTGCAATCGTTTCGGCGGCCTTTTCTTGTACCTGCGGGGGCACGAATCCCGGCGCTTCGATATACGGGAGCGGTCTACCTTGCGATGCGTCGGCGATGTAGAAGCCCGACATCGGGTCGACGGTAATCTGCCCGCGTTCGTTGGCGAGGTGCAGCGGGACTTCGCCTTCGGCGAGCATCGAGATGTCGAAGAAGTCTATGTTGTCCGGAGTCCCGAGGATTTCGATTTCTTCCTTCGCGAATGCGGCCCATTGCGGAAGGCCGCCCGAGGCGCCTGCGATGCGGGTCCTGCCCGACTTGAGCGGCTTGTTGTTGTCGAAGCCCACGTAGCTACCGATAGCTACTACGGAATCGAGCGCGATGCCTTCTTTTTCGGCAACATACGTCGGGATAGCGCCCATGAACGCCACGTTCCTGTAATCGTTCGTAGTACCAGTTTTTCCGAGTGCGGGGTAGCGCAGTTTTGTCTGGCTGTCGGGGCTTTCTACCGTGAGCGCATTCACCTGGCTGCGTGCGGTACCGTTTACGAATACGGAGCGCAGCATCGCACCCATTTGCGAAGTAATGAGCGAATCAAGAATCACTTTCGATTCTACGGAGTTCCTGAAAATCGTCTGCCCGTCCTTCTTGATTTCCTTGATGAAGCACGGCTCGTTCCATTCTCCGTCTTTGCACTTGTATACCTTGCCCGAGAGGATAGTCTGGTAGGCGGTGCTGATTTCACCCAGGGTAATCTCGTTCACGCCGAGCGGCATGCTGAACACTTTCTGCAGTTTCTGGTTGATGCCGATTTCGTGTGCGAACCGCGCGTATTCCGCCATGGAAAGCGAGCGACGGAAATCTGGCCAGTAGCGTAGGGAAGCTTCGTCGAGATAGTCGGTCTCGGGATCTACCTGCTTCATCATCACGGTGAGGCGTTTCACGTCGCCCAGGGTAAAGTTCCTGAAGAGTTTCACAGAATCGATAGGCGGAAGCGATTCGGAAAGATCCGGGTCGAGTTCCTGTATTTCGCGCTTGTGGAGGATATCGGAATAGTCCTTGAAGTTGTGCCCGATGAACGCTCTTATTTTCTCGTCTTTCTTGGCCTGTTTTAGTGCGACATCGTTGTAGGTGCCGACGCGCAGGTCCAGCACGTCTATCGCGCGCTCGTATTTTTCTTCGGCCTCGTACTGTGCGGCGAGAGCATACTGTGCCTTCGTGAACTCGATCTCGCGCTTCACGCTTTCCTTCATGGTGAGCCCGAACTTGTCGCGCAGTCTCTCGAAATATGCCTTGCTGTCTTCGTCGCTGTTGCGGGCGAATCCGTTCTCTTGCGCGACGGAATTGAATTCCTCGGGGCTGAGTTTGTCGAGCAGGTGGTCCAAGAGCCATATGCTTGCGATGTTCTCGGAACGTGTTGCCGCCCACGCGATGCTCACGAGGTCGCCCTTGTTCTTGTGGTCGGGGCGCGGGTAGTAGAACTGGTTCACGTGCTGGAACACGTTGAAGTCGTTCTCGAGGACGTTCATGTAGTTCCACTTGTGCTTGAGCGCGAGTGCGTAGAGGATAGGCTTCCAGCTACTGCCGAGTTGGCGCAGCGCCTTGAAACTGCGGTCGAAGTCCGTATTGTGGAAACCGCCCTGGCTTGCGACGACCATGCCGTTCCTGATGGCCACAAGGCCGCCCTGCAGCACCGGTTCTGTTTCGATTTTGCACGGCGCAAAGCCGTTCACTTTCTTTTCGTCGAGGATACTCACCAAAAGGATGGCGCCCTTCTTCATCTGGTTGCCCAGGACGGCTGCCGGATCCTTGCCAATCTGCTTGCCGAATTCCTTGAGCGACTGTTCGCCTACTTCGCCCTTGAGCTGCCCGAAGCTCAGGCGCAGCGCTTTGAGTTCGCCCTTCTCGTTATGGAGTACGGTATCGACCGCGCCGTACAGGTAGTCGCCCTTGCGTGCGCTTACTGCCTTGTTCGCATACTTCGCCTTCGGGAGCACGAAACCGCCGAGCTGCATCTGCAGGTTGCTGATGTTTGTCTGCAATGCGCGCTTGGCGGCGTCCTGGCTCCTTGCGTCGAGTGTCGTCACGATTTCGAGCTGTGCCTTGCGCCAGTCGCTGATATCTTTTTCTTCGAAGAGTTTTTGGTAGAAGTCGCTGGAGAGTTTCTCGTCGATACGTTCGAGAGTGGTCGATACACTGAAGCGGAAGTTGCCGTGCTTGAAGTGCAGCGGCTCGGCGAGCGCCTCTTTCATTTGTTCTGCGTCGATATAGCCTTCGTCGAGCATGCGGCCGAGAACGTAGCGCAGTCTTTCTTCGCCGCGCTGGAGCGCCTTTTCCTTGCGTTCTTCGGTGCGCTGGATGAACGGGTCGTAGTTGAACGGGCCCTTGACCGAGCCTGCGATGAATGCGCATTCGGCAAGCGAGAGGTCCTTGAGATCCTTGTCGAAGAAGTACTGGGCTGCGATGGCCACGCCCTTGCCCGTACCCGATACGTGGAACTGGTTCAGGTAGAATTCCAGGATGTCTTCCTTGCTGAAGTGCTTCTCGAGTCGCAGTGCGTTGATGAGTTCCTTCCACTTGGCCTTGATGCTCCGCTCTTCGCGGCCGAGCACGTTCTTTGCCGTCTGCTGCGTGAGGGTGGAACCGCCCTGTCGCATGTGGCCGCTCTTGATGTTTGCCGCCATCGCACGGATGAACCCGTGCAGGCTGAATCCGTTATGGTTCCAATAGCTTGCGTCTTCTGCAGCGACGAGCGCGTTAATGATGTTTAGCGGGATATCGCCGTAGGGCACGTAGATGCGGTGGTTTGCATCGAAGAATGCGCCCAGCAGGCTGTTGCCGTCGTTGTAGTACACGCGGGTCTCGCCGGAGAGCACCTGCAATATGGTGTCCCTGTTGAACTGGTTATCCGGATCGCGCTCGGGGAGAATCTTGAACACGAAAATATATGCCGGTATGCAGCAGATGAGCCCCACGAGGGCGAACGCCGCAACGATTTTGAAAAGCTTGACTATCACGGAGCCTGATTTCTTCTGTTTTCTTTTTGCCTGTGCCATAAAAATCACCAAAAGGACCCTGCGGAGTGCGCAGAGCCTGCTAATATGCTTGAATTTAGCATTTTTTGGGGCCGACCCCTTGAAAATTGGCGCAAAAATAAGTAAAATTAGTGTCCCCAAGATGGGAAGATGGCCGAGTTGGCCGAAGGCGCGTCCCTGCTAAGGACGTATAGGACTTAATCCTATCGCGAGTTCGAATCTCGCTCTTCCCGCTGCAAAGACCCTCCGGCGCAAGTCGGGGGGTCCTTTGTTTTTGCTGATTTTGCCTTTTTTACAGAAAAAGCGCCTAATTTTACACATAAATTATATATTCAAAGGAGCAAAAATTAAGGGATTGGGTAAGGTATGCAGAAAGTGTCTAAAATATACCTCGCCTTGACAACCGCAATCTGCGGGTTGTTCTGTGGGTGTTATGACGGGGAAATGGAATGTTATGATTCAAATCGGTTTGTTAGTTTAAATTTCTTGACAACGGATGAGTTTGACAGTATTCAATTGTACCTAAATGAAAAGCACATATGTTATGGTGACGTGGGCGTTTATTATGAGCAAATTATATGTCAGGATACTGGACGTTTTTTGGTTGCCACAGTCGTGTCAGAAGCGGATGTTGATAAGTGTGTTTTATCGGAAGAGAATCCTATATGGTACGGTTTTCATTGCTTTGTTGGCAAGCCCTCTGATGGGATAGACGTCAATTCTGCAAAAATACGTGCACAGATATTTTATAAGGATGAAAAAAGTTGGATTGAGACACCCTTGAATACTTGGGGCGGAAATTATGTTAATGTGATTGCTGAAAGTGACACTACTCGGTGGTTTACTTATGATAAAAATCCAGTAAGACCATATTTTGATGATTACGATTCTCCGTCTTCGTCTAATCGTGTAGGTTGCTATGACGGTTACTGTGTAGCGACGTTGCCGATTGTAAAAGAAGAATTTTGCTACGATAAGTAAGTCATGCAGAAAAAGTCTAAAATATACCTCGCCTTGACAACCGCCATTTGCGGGTTGTTTTGCGGTTGCTATGACGGGGAAGTTGAGTGCTATGATTCAAGGGAGTATTTGATAATAAATATTTTATCAGCTACAAATATTGATAGTGCGATAATCAGTATAAATGAATCTCAAAAGTGTTATTTGAATAAGATTCGATTATATGCAAAATTAGAAAGTGAAGAATTTTTTTATGATGAGGGAGTCAATAAAAATGTAACCGATATAGAACGATGTGATTCAGTAGAGAAATGTTTTTTCTGGAAATCTGCAGGATGTATTTTAGGTCATTCTGACAAGATCGACATTGATACAAATTACATCTCTATACTTTTGTTTGATGGCTCTCAAGAAAAAATTATCAGTATTGATAAACCTTTTTCTAGCAATAATATGATCAATATAATTCCAGAATCAGATACTGCCGAATGGTTTGGTTATAAGGAAAATCCAATAAGACCGTTTTTTGATGTGTTTGATTCTCCGGCTTCGTCGAATCGTGCCGGTTGCTATGATGGTTATTGTGTTGCAATGCTGCCAATGGCAGATAACGATTTTTGCTACGACAAGTAGAAGAAAGGATAGGGAGTGCAGAAGATACCTAAAATATTCCTCGTCTTAACAACCGCTATCAGCGGATTGTTCTGTGGGTGCTATGATGGGGAAACGGAATGCTTTCCTCCGGGAGCCCGGTTCTATCATAATTCGACACTGGATGTAGATAGTGTCCAATTTTATTTGGACGATGAACGGATATGTTATGAGCAATTGATTGTTGAAGATGGAATATGTACGAATTGCCCTAAAATAAAAGGAAATCTTTTTGAGAATATAATGTGCCAAAATTCAGTTGATGATGAATCCTATAGTTTTTTTTCGTTTGGCGATGAATATATAAACAATTGTGTTGCAACAGAGGATTTTCCTATATGGAGGGCTTTTGATTGCAGCATAAATGAAAAGTTGTATAAGAAATCTATAGATTCGTTAAAGTTAACGATGCATGTTTTTTTGAAAAATGAAAGTAAAAAAATTGAATTAGGAATAAAGATTGCTGATGGAAATCACTATAATATAATTGCCGAGCAGGATACGGCATTGTGGTATAGTTATACATCTGTTACGATGAGAGACTATTTTGACTACTATGGCCCTGCAAGTGCATGGAAAAGGTCTGGCTGTTATGACGGTTATTGCGTTGCGATATTGCCGATGGCTGAAAAAGATGTTTGCTATGATAAGTAAGTCATGCCGAAGATTTCTCCTAAAATATACCTCGCCTTGACAACCGCAATCTGCGGGTTGTTCTGTGGATGCCATGAGGGAATTGAGACGAAATGTTATGATTCAGATCAGTATGTATTTTTGAGAATTATATCTACGACACATATTGATAGTGCCCATTTTTTTCTCAATAATCAGCGAGTTTGTGAGGGTGGACTAAGTAAGAAAGAATACCTGTGCAATGAGGATGATTGCCCTGTATGGGACGTTTTTTCCTGTGGTCTCGGTCCTTTGGAGAATGTTGATTTTGATTCAAGTAAGATGAGCATTGAGATTTTTATAAAAGGAGACATAAATAATATAGAGACGGACTTCACTGTAATTGGCGGGAATGATATTAATGTCATTCCCGAACAGGATAGTGCTAAATGGTTTAGTTATAAGGAAAATCCACTTGGTCAAATCTATGGTTCCCCACAGTTGTCGAAACGTGCCGGTTGCTATGACGGCTACTGCGTCGCAACGTTGCCGATTGTAAAAGAAAAATTTTGCTACGATTTATCCAATTAAAAGTATATAAATTATTAGCATCATGCCGAAGATTTCTCCTAAAATATACCTCGCCTTGACAACCGCAATCTGCGGGTTATTCTGTGGTTGCTATGATGGCGAAATCGAGTGTTATGATTCAGACCGGTTTGTTTCTTTGAGAGTCATATCAACAACAAATATTGATAGCGTGTATTTTTTTCTGGATGACCAACGTGTATGCAATAAAGAAACAGGTATCGACCAGAAATGGTTTTTATGTAATGATTCTACCAACAAAGTTCCAGTTTATATTCAGCCAACTTCAGATACTATTCCTGATGGTTGTGAACTGCGGGCAGGGATGTGGATATGTATGGAGCATAAAAATGGCCTAAGACAATTGCCGTCATTCGAATATAATCCCGACAATTGTGTTGTATCGCAGGCTTATCCTATTTGGAATGGATTTTCTTGCGAGATTGATCCTTTTGATGATGTTGAATTAGGTAAGAGTAAATTAAGTATGCAAGTTTTTTCCCATGAAAAAGAAGTCAGGATAGAAACGGATTATGTTGTAGCGGGTGGATATAATGTCAATATCATTTCTGAACAAGATAGTTCTATGTGGTTTAGTTACAAAAAAAATCCGCTAGATCTCATTAATAATGTTCCTGATCGCACAACTCGCAATGGATGCTATGATGGCTACTGTGTGATGACTTTGCCGATAGTTCTTGATAGATATTGCTACGACAAGTGAAAAGAGGTAATGTGGTGCAAAAGTTATCTATAATATACCTTGCTTTGACAACCGCAATCTGCGGGTTGTTTTGTGGTTGCACTACTAGCGACGAATGTTCTGTTTATGATGACGCAGTCAAAACGATGTTCTTCTTTTCGGCAAATGATAATCGGTTATACGAACAATATGGACAATCTATAGGGGACTATATCCCATATGACGAATCGGATGAAGGGGCCATAGAGGTCTTGTTTACCTTGAATGGCGATACCATTTGTCAGTCGAGTAGATATGACATAGGGACTTGGGCCGTTGTCAATATCGAAAATCATTATAGCTACCCGTCTGTTGTTAAGTACACGTGCAGAGCGGGTGTGTATTGCCACAAGGTCAAGTCGTCGAAACACAATACGCTAAAGATGAATATCGTTAGGAATGGTTCGTCGGGCAAGGAACTGTATACTGATAGTATTGAGGTAAAGTACAACTATGCGTATGGGTTCTTTTTAGAGCAAGATTTGGAACAGATTCAGAAATCATCCGATCCCGATGTTGACATCTCAAACCAAAAGTGTATAAATGGCGTCTGCATGTTTTCGTACAAGAAAAACAATGGTGTCTGCAAAAGAGGGACCCTGGGCGACGAATGCTTTATAGAACCATAGGCTGCTCATGCTGGTAAAATATGCAGAAGATATCTAAAATATTCCTCGTTTTAATAACCGCGATTTGCGGGATATTTTTGGGGTGCTACTATGATGGTGCAGATGTTGAATGTTTTGATACAAAGGAATATATATCTATTCACATACTATCTACTACAAAGATTGATAGTGCAGATATGTATTTAAGTGGGGAGCAGGTGTGTCATATAAAACGCGTATATACTTTTGTTAAGCCTGCTAATGAAATGTATTTTTCTGATAAAGATTTACATAAGGTGTTGACTGGTGAAGATCTGTGCGACTCGTTAGAAGAATGTCCTTCTTGGTATGATTTGGGGTGTTATTTAAGAAAACCTCCTAATAAAATCAGAACCCAAGATACCCTTGTTTCTATGCACTTATTTGAAGGATTGCAAAGAAAGGAACAAAATATAACCATACCAGCTATAGGCGGGAATAATATCAATGTCATTTCTGAACAGGATACAGCTATATGGTTTGGTTATAAGGACAATCCTATGATACCTTTTTCCGGCGATTTTAGAGCACCGGCCTCATCGAATCGTGTTGGTTGCTATGACGGTTATTGTGTAGCAAAGTTGCCAATAGAAGATAAGGAATATTGCTACGACAAATAATGCCCTAATTTTGGCCATTTTTTTGCGGTTTTGGGGTGTTCTGGCTCATATCGGGGCATTTTTTACGCACATGTACTTGTTTTCTGCGAAATTTTTATAGATATTACAAGCATAAAACGAATCAAGGAGTTTTTTATGAAGACAAGTAGTTTTCTGACGGGTGTCGCCCTGGGCGCAGTTGCGGCCTTTTTGGCGAACAAGAAGTTCGGTGACAAGCTCTGCCCCTGCAGTTGCAAGTGCGACGATGAAGCCGGCGACAGTGCTGCCAAGGAAGCCGAAGATGCCGTCGAGAAACTCCGCGGCTCGGTGGAAAGCCTG
Source organism: Fibrobacter sp. UWR2 (assembly GCF_002210285.1). Taxonomy (NCBI): domain Bacteria; kingdom Pseudomonadati; phylum Fibrobacterota; class Fibrobacteria; order Fibrobacterales; family Fibrobacteraceae; genus Fibrobacter; species Fibrobacter sp. UWR2. Next base: position 80,836 of record NZ_MWQE01000009.1, read on the forward strand.
ACCGGCGAACTGAACAAGCGCATCGAGTCGGAACAGACTTTCGCTGCGAAGTGCAAGGACCTCGAAGACAAGGTGCTCATCAAGGAAACCGAAATCGAGAACCTCAAGAACACCATCGCCGCGAACGAGGTGCAGACCCGCAAGCTCGAAGAAGAACTCGCCAAGAAGTAATCGCATTTCGGGCGGCTTTCGATATGCGGTTTGACGAAGGCGCAATCCTTTCGCTTTTGCAGGGCGGGAAGGCCGAAGGTGTATTCAACAAGGCGGTGGCGGGCTTTATATTGCCCGACGGCAGTACGCGCACAGTTGCGCTCGATACGCCCGCCGATACGGTGTTCGACATCGCAAGCCTCACGAAGGTTTGCCCTACGTCAACGCTTGCGCTCAGTTACATTCTGGAGGGCAAGCTGGGGCTCGATGCCCGCGTTATAGATTACATCCCTGAATTGCAGACAAACTACCGCGAAGACATTCGCGTGTTCCACCTGCTTACGCACAGCCTGGATTACCGCGTGCCGATGAAGACCTTGCGCACGCTCCCGCCCGAGGGTATACTGGAGGCGCTTTTTACCTACCAGTTCGCGAAGGCGCCCGGGGCGGATTTCAATTACGGGAACCCGGCGAGCGTGTTGCTCGGCATGATACTGCAAAGGCTTACGGGCAAGGACCTGCAGCAGCAGGGGCGCGAGCGGTTCTTTATGCCGCTCGGTATGGCCCGCAGCGGCTGGGACCCGCTGACCCGCGAGTGGAACCCGATTGCGGTGGAAGAAATCGCCCCGACGGAAATCTGCAGTTTCCGAGGGCGGGAAATCCGCGGCGAGATACACGACGAGAGTGCGTGGGTATTGCGCAAGCTTTTCCCGGTGGGGAGCGCCGGCATGTTCAGTTGCGTGCCCGACCTCTTGAAGTTCGTGAAGATGGTATTGGATGATGGCGCCGCTTGTGGTCCGGATGGCGCGGAAATCCGGGTCGCGCCTGCGGGTATCCTCGATATGGTGAGCCGGAATGCGTTTCTGTTGCCGGAAGCCCGCGCGTATTCAAGTGCTGCGGGCGCCTGCACAGCCCTTGGCTGGGAACTTGCCCAGGGCAAGTTCATGGGGTCGCGCGTGTCGCCCCGCACCTTCGGCAAGACGGGCTTTACCGGGGCGAGCATCGTCGCCGACCCAATCGCAGGCGCCGCAGTTGTGCTGCTCTCCGATTTCACGTACCCGCACCGCGAGGCAAGTGCTGACCGCATCCATGCCTTCCGCGCCAAGCTTTCCGACGCATTTTTTGGCGCCGTTTAATGTTTTGACTCATAAAACGCGCTGTTTTTGACTTTTTTACGGACTAAATGACCACCCCCTCGACTTTAGTCCGTAATTTTTTGAACAAATTAAACGATTTTTGACCCCGGAAAGCGACTTTTAGCCCGATTTGCTCCAATTTCGCGTTCGCAAACGTCATTTTTGCCGTTTTTTGTTACGTACAAATTAGAAAATTACGGACTAAATGCCTGCCCCACCGATTTTAGTCCGTAAATTTCCCCAAAAAACCTTGTTTCGCGCTCTGCCTCCCCCCAAAAATCGCATTTTTCGCGCCGACTTGCTCTAAAAATCGCATTTTCAGCCCGCAAAAAAATCCCGGCGCAATGCCGGGATTTTTAATACTCTAAGAAAGAAAGGCCTGCGGCCTTCACATGCATTACCGGCCGGCTGCCCTCTTCTGCATTTCCTTGCGCTGCGCTTCGGCGAAGAGGCGCGCCATTTCCATGCGGTTGTTTTCCTGTTCCTTCTTCTTGGTCTCTTCCTTGCAGTTCACGCACTTGGTGGCCGTGGGCACGGCCATGAGGCGCGCCTTCGGGATAAGCTGCTTGCACACCTTGCAGATGCCGAACGTACCGTTGCGGATGCGCTGGAGCGCCTCTTCGAGGTACACGAGGTACTTGCCTTCGCGGGCGGCAAGCGAGAAAGTGGTTTCGAGCGTGTTGTAGTCTGTCGCAGAGTCGGCGCTGTCAGAATCTCCGCCGTCGCCAGATTGGCTCTTCTGTCCTTGGAATGCGTTGGCCCTTTCCGATTCACTCTGCGCAGTTACCAACTGGCGACGCTTCTCGACGAGCATCTCCTCGAAAAACTTCAAGTCGGCATCGCTCATTTTCGCGGGTTTCTTTTCACTCATGGCACACTCCTTTGTAGAGTCGGTTTAACACGTCATACGCGGAAAATTATCTTTTTTTAACAGAAAAAGGTAAACTTTTTTTAAAAAATATCGATATTTAGTTTAAGCCCAGATTTCTTGATGTCCTTGGTCAGTTTGTCGATGTCTTTTGCGAGTTTTTCCAGCCCGCCAATGAGCTTTCCGTGGCCCGAAACGACCAGCGCGACGGTGTTGTCCTTGCCGTCCAGGCGCGATGCCAGGGCTTCGGCCTCGTTTTTGAGTTCTTTTACGCGTTCTAGCAGTGTATCTATGTGCTTGAGCAGTTCCGAGCCCTTTTCTACAGTGACCGTCCCGCGCTTCGTGGCGTCGTCGATTTCGGCGTGGAGCTTCTGGAGCGTCCCTTCGCCCTTGTCGAGTACGGCGACGGCTTCGTCGCGGGTATCGGAGATGAGCTTTTTGCTTGCGTTCAGGAGCCTCTTGCCCTTCTTGGCGATCCGTTCGATCCTCTGACCCGTGCTGCCTATGGTCAGCGAGTCCTTGAGGGCCATAATCTGCTGCTGCATGGTGTCGAGGTCCGCGATGGCGTCCTTGAGCATGGCGCTTACCCCCGAAAGCCCGTCGTCAAAGGCCCCGTAGACCGTGTCGCCGTCGGCAATCCAGTCGTTGTCTTCTGCCGTCAGGATGTTCATTTCGCGCTCGCCCATGAGGCCAGCGTTGATGAGCCTGAATTCGGAGTGCTTCGAGATTTTCGCATCGGCAAGGACTTCCACCTTCACGAAGACGGCGTCGTCCGTGAGTTCCACCTTGAGGATTTTACCCTTCTCGATACCGCGTACGACCACGCGGTTGCCCGGCGAGAGCGTTCCGATTTGCTGGTAGCTCACCACGAAGCTGTAGCGCGCGTGGTAGGGGCTCGAGGGGTGGAAAAAGTACCAGGCAAAACAACAGCCTGCAACCAATATCATGAACACGATAAAGGGAAACAGGTTGTTCTTTATGAGGTTCTTTAACTTGTACATCGGCGGGAAAGATAGAATTTAGGTAGTCTACTCGTAGATGGACCAGTGCTCGATGTCCATTTCGAGCAGGTCGTCGCTGTATTCTCTCTTGGCCTTGGCCTTGATTTTCTTCATGAGGCCCTCGTTGAAATCCTTCGCGATGTTCTGGCCGTTCATTTTCATGAGCGCATTCATCGCGATGACCTCGAGAATCACGGTGAGGTTCTTGCCCGGCGCCACGGGGATGACAATCTTGGGGATACGCACTCCCATGACGACTTCTTCGAGTTCGTTGAGGCCGGTACGTTCATAAAGCACGTCACGCTGCCAGGGCTGGAGCTCTACGATGACTTCAATCTTCTTGACCTTGCGGATGGCATGGATACCGAACATCGAGCGGATGTCGAGGATGCCTACGCCGCGGATTTCCATGTGGTGGCGGATAAGCGGGTCGGGCCTGCCAATGATGGCGTTGCCCACGTGGCTGATGTGGACAACGTCGTCTGCAACCATGCGGTGGCCGCTTTCGACAAGGTCGAGCACGCATTCGGACTTGCCCACGTTACTGTCGCCCACGAAGAGCATGCCTATACCGTAGACGTCCACGAGACTCCCGTGGATAATGGAATGCGGCGCAAAGAATTCTTCTAGGATTCGCTGCGCAATCTTGTTGAATTCGTAGGTGTGGAGCGTGGTCGAGAACAGCGGGATGTGCAGGCGTGTGCACATTTCCTTGAGTTCGGCGTGCGGCATTTGCGCATGCGTTACTACCCACATCGGTGCGCGGAACTCGGAAAGCGAATCAAAAACTTTTTTGCGGCCCTCGGGCCCGAGGCTTTCGAGGTAGTTCCATTCCGTATGGCCCACGACCTGAATTTGCTTGAAGCTGTATACCTTGGTGTAGCCCGCCATGGCAAGGCCCGGGCGGTGGATACCGCTTTCAGCGATATTCGTGTCTAGGTCTTCTTCGGGGGTGTGCAGGGCGAGCTGCAAATCCTTGCCGTAGTGACCAAAAAAGTCCCGCACCGGGAGTTTTTCCCGATGCAGGATCTTGATATCTTTCAACCTGGATTCGGCCACGGCTTATGTCAGGTTGGAGATTGGCTGTGCGCGGTGGTCGTTCTGCTTGTCGTTCGCCTTCTTGAGCTGAACCTTCACGCGTTCCAGGGCTACGTCGACGGCCTTGCCCATGTTATCCTCGTCAGCAGAGGCGACGACTACGGAACCGGTGATGTTCACGCTGATTTCGCAGTGGCGCTGGTGTTCAACTTCGTGGTCGAGGATTACGGAGGCGTTGGTAATGTTCGGGTAGAATTTGGCCAATTTGTCCATTTCTTCCTGGATGCGATCCTGGAGACCGGCAGATGCGTTGAAGTGGCGAGCAGAAAACTGAATATCCATTGTGATACCTCCGTATAATAAAGATGGTACTTTGCGGGGCGTTTCGCCTCGCATCTAGAGTATATACATCTTTTTTTCCGAAAAAACCAAATGAAAACAAGTTTTTTTAGAATAAAATCATCCCGATTGGAATATAGAAGGGCTCCAAAAGGGCAATTTTTTGTTTTTTTTCGATAAAAAAGGCCAATTAGAGCTGTTTTCGCTGGCGGGCGGGGAGGATTTTGAGCTTTTCCTCGCGGTATTTTGCCACCGTGCGGCGGGCGACCTGGATTCCTTCTTTTGCGAGGGCGTCGGCGATGGCCTGGTCCGAGAGGGGCTTTTTCTTGTCTTCGCCGTCTACGAGGGTCCTGATGGCCTCGAGGATTCGGGCCGAGCCGACGATATCGTCTTCGCCTTCGAAGCCTTCGGGGGCGCTTGACGCGGGCGCGCTGCTTGCAGGGGCGTCCGGGGACCCGTTGAAGACCGTCACGGCGGCAGTGTCGGCGGGTGGGCGCTTGCCTTGCTGGCGGACGCCCGATGTGAAGAACTGCTTGAGTTCGTATATACCGAAGGGGGTCTCCACGTACTTGCCGTTGGTGACGCGGCTGACGGTCGAGAGGTCGCGCTTTACTTCGTCTGCAATGTCCTGCAGAATCATGGGCCTGAGGAACGAGGGGCCGTTCTTGAAGAATGCCGGCTGGCGCTTCACGATGGCGCGCATCACCTGTTCCATGGTCGAGAAGCGGTTGTTCGCCGCGTTGATGAACTCTTCCGCCTTGCGCTTGTTGTTCTGGATATACTCGCGCGTTTCTTTGTCTAGCTTAATGTCTCCGTTGAGCATGTCGGTGTAGTACTTGTTCACGCGCAGCCGGCGCACTTTGTTGCGGGATTCCTGCGTGCATTCTACTTCGAACTTGCCCTTCTTGAGTTCTACCTTCAGGTCGACATGCTTTATCTGTGTCGGGGCATTCGAAATCTGCCTGCCCGGGTGCGGGGTGAGCCTCCCGAGCGAGGCTACGGCCTGCTGTACTGCCGTGGAGGATACCGACATCGCCTTCGCGATTTTGCCGTACCGGAGTTCGATGAGGTCGTCGAAATGCTGTTCCAGAATCTGCCTGGTGAGCGCCGGGAAATCGTCGATGGCTTCCGCCTGGATAAGGAAACATTCCTGCATGTTGCGGGCGCCAATCCCGCGCGGCGTGAAACTGCGGAGCACGTGTATCGCCTCGGCTACGGGGAGGCTCGCGTTTTCGAGGGCAATATCGTTGCGAATGACATGCTCGATTTCGACAACGAGAGGGTCTTCGCCCGGGTCCGATGCCATCTTGAGCATTACGTCATCGGGGGCGGCCTGCAGGTAGCCGTTCTCGTCGAGGCTGTCGATGAGGTACTGGATGAGCGAGCGGAAATGCGCTTCGGTGCAGCCTGCCTCCTCAAGTTGGCGCAACAGGAGCGGGGTTCCGTTCCAGTCGCGCAGTTGGTCGCGCAGGGTATCTTGCAGGCTCTTGTCGCGGTCTTTTTGCGGGCGGTCCCATTCGTCGAGTGCATCGTGCGAGGGCGCGTTCAGGTCCTTGAGCGGGGCATCGTCATCGAAGGAGCCGTCTTCGAGTCTGCGCTCCATGTCGGAGTTTGTCGAGTTCTCGAGAATGTCGTAGTCGTGGTCGGCGGTATCTTCGAGGGTGCCGGACTCGAAATCCATTTCATGGATGGCTTCGTCGTCGGAGTTTGCATTGTCGGCAGATTCGTCCAGGGAGGTTTCCTCGGGCGATTCGTCATCGAGTTCCAGCAGCGGGTTCACCGCGAGTTCCTCGTTGATGGCCATGTCCAGTTCCTGCGCTGTCTTCTGCAATATGGCAGCAGACTGCAGCATCTGCGGTGAGATGTTCTGCTCCAGGCGCTGGGACTGTCCTAGTTGCATTCCTACGTTCATAAGGTTTTCCTAGTCCAGCCTGAAACTATCGCCCAGGTAGATGCGCCTTGCTTCGGGGTCGTTCGCGAGGTATTCGGACGAACCTTCAGTAAGCACCTGGCTCTTGTACATGATGTAGGCGCGGTCGGTAATCGAAAGCGTCTCGCGCACGTTGTGGTCGGTAATGAGGATGCCCATGCCCTTTTCCTTGAGGCCCGAGATAATGGACTGGATGTCGGCAACGGCAATCGGGTCGATGCCCGCGAAAGGTTCGTCGAGCAGCAGGAAGGAGGGGTCGCTTGCGAGCGCGCGTGCGATTTCGAGGCGCCTGCGTTCACCGCCCGAGCAGCTCATGGATTTTGTCTTGCGGATATGCGTAATCTTGAATTCCTCGAGCAACTGTTCCAGGCGCATTTTGCGCTCGCGGCGCTTGAGCCCTTGCGTTTCGAGGATGGCCATTATGTTGTCTTCAACCGAGAGCTTGCGGAAGATGGAGGCCTCCTGCGGGAGGTAGCCCACGCCGAGGCGCGCCCGCTTGTACATGGGTTTGTCCGTCATCTCGATGTCGTCGAGGAAAATGTGGCCCGAATCGGGGCGCACCATTCCCACAATCATGTAGAACGAAGTCGTCTTGCCGGCACCGTTGGGGCCAAGCAGCCCGACGATTTCGCCCTGCGACACGCTGATGGAAACATCGCTCACCACCTGGCGGCCGCCATAGACCTTGCGCAGTTTATCTGTACGGATTGTGCTTACCAGACTCTTCATGGTTTCTTGTCCTCCGTCTTGACCTTCGCTCTTTCCCTTTGACGCGGATACTTGAACTTGCTCTTTACATTATCTTTATTTTCACCCTGTTTTGTCAACCCCAGGGAATCGGAAAGGGCCGGTTTTACGCCCGCTTTGGCAAGCGAATCTAGCCGAGCCTTCTCTTTTGCAGCCTTGTTGCGCTGTTCCTTTTCGAGGTCCACGTACCGCCCGCTCGCCATATTGCTACGCCCGAGCAGCCGGAGCGTCTTGACGGCGTTCTTGAGCGGGTCGAAAACGATGTTGATGGTGTCGCCTGCAGCTTCGTTTTTGCCCGATACAGTGCGGTCCTTTTTCACGTAGAAGTAGGTGCTCTGCGCCTTGCCCGATACGATGGCGTGGTCCATCTTGCCCTTCTTGAAATACAGGTCGAGGCGGTTCCCGTCCATGAGGTTCCTGTAGTCGGGCAGGTCTGTTTCGTAGAAGAATCCCTTCGCGTTCAGGTTCACGTACAGGCGTTCAATCTTGTTGTCCTTGAATTCGCAGTAGAGTGTATCGCCGAATGCCTCGGTCACGTTGCCGGGCGCACTCCTCTTGGGGTCTTCCTTTGAGATGCCGTGCGCGTTCCTTATCACGAGCGCAGACTTCATTGTCTTCTTGGCCTCGTCGATGACGAGGAAAATGGAATCGCCCGTGAGGTGATAGTTCTTCATGTCGAACGTGGGGTGGCCCTTCATCGATAGCCAGCTGTTCGCGCGGTCGAAGTATCCCGTGTCGCAGGTGACCACCATGTCTCTTTCGGTGACCTTCACGTCCTTGTAGGCTTCGGCAAACGAAAACTTCTTGTTGTAGATAATTTTGCGCGCTTCAATGGTAAGCGTGTCAGTCGTGTTGTCCTTGTGTTTCTCGTACTGGTAGAGTTTGGGCTTCTGCGGCATCGTGAGGATTTCGTTCTCGCGGTCGTATTCCAGATAGTCGCCTGTGAACTTGTACGAATTTGCGGAGTCGCCGGCAACCACGTTCCCGCTTGCGATGGCGATGCTTTGCTTTTTGCGGTAGATGCCGTTGTCGGCCTGGATGAACCCGCTCGGGTGCGTGAACAGGAACCCGCCGGTACACTGCACCATTTCGGCATCCTTGTTCCAGGTGGCGCGCTGCGTGCGGAACTGGATGCTGTCATGCACGAACAGCACACGGCCCTGCAGCAGCAGGGTGCCCCGCTTGCGGGCGACAGCGAGGCTGTCCGCGTGCTTCATGATAAGCGGGGAAGTCTGCGCGAAAACGTCTGCCACGAGGAGCAGGCACATGAGCAGGAAGATGCCGGGAACGCGCCTCAATGGTTCCCCCGTGTAGGCGCCGGGCCTGCAGCCGCCGGAGGCTCGGGCGGTTTCTTCTCGAGTTCTTCCGCCTGCTTCTTGTCTTCTTCCTTCATGCGTTTCGCTGCGTCCTGGAATATGCCCGTCACGTTCGATAGGATTCTCCAGTTGTCCATGCGGGCGTCGCTTACGAATCCCTTGCCCTGCAATACGTCGCCGTCTTCGGAAACGACGCGCACGTAGCTGTCGGTCTTGACCTGGTCATCGCGCTTGTTCCATAGCAGGGAATCCGCGCGCACCGAGGCTCCCTTCGGGGTCAGCGCATACACGTGCCCGTAGGCATACACGTACGTGAACTTCATGTCCATTCGTCCGGAATCCGCACGCAGGAACGCGACGCGCTCTCCGACGGAATCGTAGATATCTACTAGCACGGGCCGCATGAACACGACCTCCTTGTCGGACCAGCGTTCCAGATAGGCGGTCTTCAGTTTCCAGGAGAGGATGTCCTTGTCGTAGCAGTCCAGGAGTGTGGTGTCGGTGAAGAGCATCTGTGGGCGGTCCACATGGATCCAGGGCTTTTCTTCTTCAATCTCTTCGCAGCCGGCGAGTAGGGCCACGCACAGCGCCAGGAGCACGGCGGTAAGGCGCGGTGCGGGTACAGACCCCAAACCGCGGAACAACATACCTTTCAGTATATTCTGCAAAAACCGTGCCATAATGTACAAGGTACAAATATTTAGGGGGTCTAATTGGGGGATTTGCGTTTTTTCTTCGGTTTTTTGCCGCTCAATCCCTGGAAGTAGAAGGTCGAGAGGATCAGGAGAATCGCGATGCCGTAGAAAACAGCTTTCAGGAGCAGACCCGGATTGTAACCGTTATTTAGAACAACGTAAAGTACCGTGAGCAGGATAATCCAGATTCCCTGAACCCAGAGTGTCCAGCTGTAGGGCCAGAATCCTATCATGCGGTACACATAGATGTTCATCCATACCACCTGCAGTATCTGGTAGCTCATCGAGGAGAGCGCCGCACCCGCGATTCCCAGGTGCGGGATCAGGAGGTAGTTCATGGCGATGGCGAACACGAGCGAGACTGCGTTCATGAGGAGCATGAACTTGCTGCGGCCCAGCCCGTTTATCACGGGGCCCGCGAGGCCGAACATGCCGTTAATCAGGTTCCCTATCATGAGGATGCCGAGAACGGCGACAGGGTTTTCTTCGGTAATGAACGACTTTCCGGCAATCATCATCGTCTGTTCCGGGAACAGCACGATGAAGAACCCGATGCCGAGCTGTATCAGGGTCACCATCGATACGCAGTAGCTGAATACGGGCTTGAGGTCGGTCTTCAGTCGTTCGGGGGTCATTCCCGCCACTACCGGGAGCAGGATGGGGTTGTAGCTCTGGCGGATAGTCTTGAGCCCGTTAGAGATGGTCACCATCACGGCGTAGATACCTGCCGCCTCCGGGCCAATCAATGCAAGCACCATCCAGAGGTCCATGCGGAGCAAGAAAGACGTGACCACTTCGGAAAAACCGAGCGGGATGGAATAGTTCAGCAGGTCTTTTGAAAGTGGTTTTTTCGGGCGCCACGGCATCTCGGGGAACTGCTTGCGGACAAGGAATATGTAGCAGACTACGCCGAGGCAGTTTGCGACGAAGAGGCCCACCGGCAGGGCGAGCGTCTGCGGGAACGATGCGAAAAAGAGCACGAGCCCGATGACCGGCGCAAGTGCCGATACCGCGAAGTCGTTGATGAAAATTTTGTATTGCGGGTGGCGATTGCCTTCGGATGCGCCTGCAAAAATGTGGAGGATGGACCACGGCACCAGCGAGAGGATGTATATCGAAATCTCGGTGGAAGATAGCATCGCAAGGCCGCTCGAGAGCTTGTGCAGCCCGAAGTAGGCGGCGATAAGCACACCGACCGTGAGGATGGCCGAGAAGAGCACCGTGCGCTTGACGGATTCCATGATGCCTTCGTACCGGTCGCGCCCCTGCACGATGTTTTGGGGAATGTAGCGGTGCAGGCCCTTGTCAAGCCCGAGGACTGCCACGCGGCTCATGGTGAGCACCCACAACTGGGTGGAGACATACACGCCGAATAGCGCCTTGTCGAACACGCGCGCCACCACTATCATCAGCACGGGAGCGATGACCTTGAGTGCGGTACCTGCCAGGTTGAGGAATGCGCTCTTGACAAGGTACTTTTGGTCTTTCTGGATGTTACCCTCGGCCATGGAGTTCCTCGTACCTCGCGCTACTTGCTAGAAAGGATTTCGGCAAAGCGGTTCAACTGGATTTCGATGTTCTTGTGTACATCGAAATGGCTGTAGACAAATTCCTGTGCATTCTTGCCACGGCGGATAAGGCCGTCCCTATCACTGAGCAGGGAACGGATGGCTGTTGCGAGGCCGTCGACATCGGCACAATCCACAAGAGCGCCCGTATTCTCGTTCACGACTTCGGGGATGCCCGAAAGGCGAGTGCCTACGACAGGGCGCGCAAGCGCCATGGCCTCGAGCGTCACGTTCGGGATACCGTCGATATTGCCGTACTTGTCCTGTATGGAGGGGGCTACCAGCAGGTGGGCGCGGTTTACCCGTTCCAGGGTTTCCGCGTTCTTGAGCGACCCGGTAAATTCTACGTGGTCCTGCAGGTTGAAGCTTTCCACACTCCGCTTGAGTTCGGATTCTAGCGGGCCATCGCCCACGATGGTCAAGTGCACCGGGAATTTTTCGCGAGCGAGTTTTGCGACTGCCTCTATCAGGTAGGCGAAACCCTTCTTGGGCACGAGCCTCCCGATGGCAATGATTTCGGGCAAATGGCTTGCGTCGATGGGCGCAAAGTCTGCAGGTGTCGGCAGTCTTGAAAAATCAAGCCCGTGGTACGAAAGGATTACCTTGTCGGAAGAATCCCCTGCGATATCCTTCAGATGGTCTGCATTGAACTTGGTGCAGGTAAAGACGACTTCGGAATTGCGGATTTTATCGGGCAGGATGTTTGCATCTTTCCAGATATCTACCGCATGCCATGTGCCGCCGTAGGTGCAGCCGGTCATCCAGGCGAGTGCCATGGCGAGCTCTGTCTGGTAGCTGCCGAAATGGGCCTGCAGGTGCCTTGTGCCGCTGGCCTTGACCTTGTGCGCGACGCTTGCAGCTGCAACAGTCATTGCCAGGGCGCGCAACCTGTGTGCAAAATCCTTGTGGTGGAATGCGAGCATGCGCAAGAGCACGCGCCAAAAAGGCAACGCGCTGAACGTGCCTACCAAAAGCCCCTTCAGGAACCAGACCACCGGATTACCGAGGTAGATGGTATCGTTATAACAGATATCCTGGATGTCTTCGGGCTGGATCGATATATCGCGCTTCGCCCCTGCAAGGATTTGCACGCGGAGCCCTTGACGGCGCATTTCCTGGAATTCGCGGTGGATGAATGTCTGCGTAGGTTCCGGGAACCCCCACATGACAAAGCGTACACCTTCCAGGCGACTTTTTACCGCATGGGAACTGTTCGAGACAAGAGTGTCGTCGGAGCCGCAGCAGGCGTTACACATTACTTTATGCCCTTGGCCTTGAGGCAATCCACGAAGTCCAGGACGCGAAGCTCATAACAGCGTTTCACGTTGTAGTAGCCTTCTTCGAACTTGTATTCGCCATTTTCGTACACGTAGCGGCCATCCTTGCCGTCGATATTGAGTAGCGAGCGTTCTACGCTGCCGAAGAGCGCCTGCATCTCGTTGATGAGGTACTTGCCGTCGCCCGTTTCGAAAATGTCGATTGCGATGGAGCGGAACCCGAACTTGTCGGTAATGTCCCTAACCATGTCGAGGACTTCGCGAGGGGGTTCTCCCCAGGCAGCGAGCCCGGAACCGCTTGCAAAGCCGTGCTTGCCGACAACTTTCCTGTAGCCGAGGAACGTATTGCCGATGCGGATAATGCGGTGTTCCCAGCGGACATCGCAAAAGTCCTGGCAAATCATGTAGTGCTTCTGTTCGGTGCCCAGGGAGGGGAGCAGGTATTTTTTCTTTACCCAGCTCCAGTAGATTTTGCCGAGGGTGAATCCCGGTACTCCCCAGCCAAAAAACTGGTTTACCAGCACCTTTGCGTGAATCTTGGACTTGACAATGATAACGCCGCTCGCGGCAGAGCCGATAGCGCGCTTCGATACGAAGGGGTACTTCGCATGTTCCACGTAGTCCAGGGCTTCCTTGCGGCTACCCAGAACTACCGTATGGGGGTGCGGCAGTTTGTAGTAGTCGAGCCAGTTTACCAGGGAACGCTTGTTTTCGTAAAAGAGGCATTCGTCCACGCCGGGATAAACGGGCTTGCCCATATTCCGGTTCAGGAACATCAGGCGTTCGTCGTATACGGCCTTCCTTTCCTGATAGTCGCAAGGCGGGCGGGCCATGAAGCCGTCGCATCCGCTTTCGAGGCATTCCTTGATCCAGTCCTTGCCGATAAAGTCGACAATCTTGTATTCTATGCCCAGTTTCTCACAGGCTTCGACATAGAGCTTGTAATCTCTGTTGTGGCTTTTCAAAATACCGATTTTCATAGTCGTCAATATAGAAAAACAGCAATTTGCCAAGATAGGCTATTTGACAAATAGCCATAAACACCCCGACAAGGCGCTTTTTGGAGGGATAAAGGGAACCTCTAGTTTGCGGGGGTGAGGTTATTGCTGTTGATGGTGTATTCCCAGGCGTTTGCGGCGGCACGCATCTTGCGGGCAATTTCCTGGAGCTGCGCCGGGTCTACTTTCGCGGGCTTGCCTGTCACGAAACCTTCGGCCGGGTGGGATGTATCCCAGGTGGGTTCGAGTACGGTTTCAAAAGCGCTCACGAGTGTAGAATCCTGAATGTTCACGATGTAGGTGACCGAGTCGGTAATCATCGTCATGTCGCCCATGCGGAACGCGAATACCGGCGGGAGGTTTTGCCTTACGACATACTTTGCTTCAGTTGAATCGGGAGTGTTCTCAGGAGTTGTCTCGGTAGATTCGTTTTGCTGCAAAACCATGACATTGGGTTTTCCGGGTTTGTCCGAAAAAGTGAGAAGGGGAGTCCCGACAAAGTTGTTCGTAACGTCGAGGTGGAGGTACCAGGCGATAGTCGGTGCGATATCCACTTGCGAAACAGGTGTCGTGACAATCTTTTTCTCGATGCCTGGGCCCGCGATAATCAGCGGTACCCATGTATAGCCGTCGTGGATCCCGCCAATAAAATCCGAGACGCCGTGCTGTGCGTTGTTGGCTATGGCATGGTCGCCTACAAGAACAAAGAGCGTGTTGTTTGCCCGCGGGCCCTTTGCGATTTCGTCGAGCACGATTCCGACGGCGCTGTCCATGTAGGCAAGTGTGCGCATGTACGCGACCTCGGGATCCTTCGGCGTGGGGCCGTATTCCTTGGGGAGTGTGAACGGTATATGCGACGAGGTGCTCATCCAGTCAAAGAACAGCGGCTTGTCGGCAGGGCGCTTGGCATACAGTTCGCGGAAGCGGTCCGCGATGGGCACGTCGTGCTGATTCTCGGGCTTGTATTCCGAATAGTCGAACCATTTCGCGAACCAGGGGTGCAGATTGTCGAAACTCGGTTCGGTTGCGGTAAGTACCATGCGGTAGTATCCCGCGTCGCCGAGTATTTCGGGTAGTGCGCGCATGCGCGTGTTCGGGAAATCCGAAAGGAGTGTCGTCTGCGGGTGAGACCAGATTCCGGTCAGTATCCCGAGGAAGCCTTCGATGGAAGGGTAGCCTACGCTATGCGCATTCGGGAAGTAGAGCCCGCTGTTGGCGAGTTTGCAGATGTTTGGGAGTTTTTCGCATGTCGCGGGGATGCGGATATCGCCGCTCCACCCACGGAAGGTCTCGATGACGAAAAGGACGATATCGGGCCTGTCTTCGAGCGGGCGCGAACGAACTTTTTCAAGGACTAATTTTTCTAGAGTGTCTGCTTCTACGGAATCTGTGTCAGTATATTGGATAGGGTGGCGGGTGTAAGTCCCGAAAATATGGCCGGCATATCTCAGGAAAGGATAACCGGCGACAGGGTTGCCGCCGAGCAACACTATGCCCTCGGCATAGTCGGCGCGCTGTTCGCTTTTCGCAAACTTGTACTTGACCTCGTCGATTAGGCGAAAAGCGACCGGCGCGATGCGCTTCCAGCGCATGTTGCTCGGCGCAAACCAGAACTTCGACGTGAGTCCGGTAATGGCAAGTGCAAATGCTATCCCGAGGCAAATCCAATTCTTGAGTGTCGTCTCCTCACTCCACTTCGCGAACATCTTGCGGTACAAAAACACCGTCCCGACAATACCTGCAAGCGCGATGAATGCCGTGAGCAGAAAGTGCCAGGCGCCGCCCAGGAACACGCGGCCCACCAGGCCCATGTCCGATGCAGCAAGCGCGTATGTGGTGATAAACGACAGCGTGAAGTGCTGGCCCATCCAGCGCATAATCTCGTCGTCGGTGCCCGCGGTGACGATGTACAGCGCGCCGAGAACCACGAACACTATGCCCGCAATTTTCCGCGCGCGGCCGCGCAACAGCGTGCAGAGCAGCCCGCCCGCAAAGGCAAGCGCCATCACGACGCCGGCTTCAATTACCAGCGTATGGGGGAAAAATCTGTACCAGCGGTCTACTATCGGGCCGCCCGTAGGCGCCGCAGTAAAATACAGAACGCAAAGGAGCACCAGGCGGGTGCCCCAGAGAGTCAAGCCGTACCAAAGCCAATAAAAATTTTTCATTTCCCCTCTTTTTATGAAATGACCCTTTGCGCCTTCAGGTTACCCTTCGCGGCCAAGCATGAAGGCCTTCTTGTTGCCTTCGTGGAACTTTTCGGCGAAGAGCTTGTTCAGGGCGACCGTCCACTGGTCCACCGTGAAGTCGAAATGCTTGCTGAGCTTGCCGAGCATCGCGACGTTCAGGGCCTTCACGTTCTCGAGCTTCGAGACATCGATGTCCGCCGGAGTGAGGAGCACGCCGCCCTGCTTGAGGAAGGCCTCGTTCACCACGACCTGCGTCTCGTCGAATACCACCAGGTAGTCGGCCTCGCCCGTCGGGATCATCGGGGACTGCACTTCTTCGCCCTTCGCAAAACGGACGTCAGATGCAATGGAACCGCCGCGCTGGCTCATGCCGTGCACTTCGGCCTTCTTCACGTCGTAACCCTGTTCGAACACGAGTTCCGCCATCACGTCGCTCGCCTTGATAACGCCTGTGCCACCGAGGCCGGCAAATTTCACGTTAACTACGCTCATAAAAACTTCTCCTTAAAAGTTGCCGTTTTTCTTGGCGGCGGCTTCGGACTCGGCGAGAGCCTTTTCCGCCTTTTCCTTGTTGGCCTTGTCCCAGGCGAGGATGCTCTTGAGGGCGAGAATGCAGGGGCTCTTCGCCACGATGAGCGTGAGCTCGTCCTTCTCGAGAGCTTCCTTCACGAGTTCCTTGAACTTCTCGGGTTCCTTGACCTGGTTCACTTCGTAGACGTTGTCGAAACCGGCAGTCTTCGCGATGGCGCCGTAGTCCAGCTTGTAGGCCGGGCTGTGGTCGAGGTGGCGGCCCGTACCCGGGTGTTCCTGCTGGCCCGTCATGGCGGTGATGCTGTTATCGAGAATAACGACCACATGGCCGGTGTCGGGGCGATTGTAGCCCGCTTCCACGAGGCCGGTGATGCCGCTGTGGACAAACGTGGAGTCGCCAATCACGGAGACGACCTTCTTGGCCTGTTCGCGCGGGAGCACGTTGCGGAGGCCAATACCCATGCCGATAGCGGCACCCATGTCAATCATGTAGTCCATCGCGCTGATGGGCGGGAGGGCTGCCAGCGTGTAGCAGCCGATGTCGCCAGAGACGATGCAGTCGAGTTCCTTGAGAACCGCGAAAGAGCTGCGGTGCGGGCAGCCCGGGCAGAGCATAGGCGGCTTGCCCTTCACCGGAACCGGGTCCGGATTCCTGTCGCCCGCGATAATGCGGCGCACGCGGTTCACGTCGAGTTCGCCGAAACGGAAAATCGGGTCGAACTTGCTTTCGCACTGAATGCCCGCAGCCTTGATGTTCTCGGCGAGCCACGGGTCGTTTTCTTCAATAACGAGCAGGCGCTTGCCTTCGAACTTCTTCGCAAAATCCTTGATGAGCTGCATCGGCAGCGGGTAGGTCATGCCGAGCTTGAGGACGCTTGCTTCCGGGGCAGCTTCACGCACATGGTGGTAGCTGATGCCGCTCACGATAATGCCCATGTCGGCGCTGCGCATTTCCACCTTGTTCGGGCCTTCGGCCACGTTCCAGGCTTCCATCTCGTCCATCTTGGCGCGGAGCTTGCGGCCCGCGGGCTTGGAGAAGCCGGGCACCATCACGTGCTGGGCGATGTTACGTTCAAAGTTCGGCACCATCGCCGGGAGTTCTTCCTTCGGCACGACGATGGACTTGGAGTGGTCCACGCGGGTCGTCATGCGGAGGATTACCGGAATCTTGAACTTTTCGCTCGTCTGCATCGCAATGCGGA
Source organism: Fibrobacter sp. UWR2 (assembly GCF_002210285.1). Lineage (NCBI taxonomy): Bacteria > Pseudomonadati > Fibrobacterota > Fibrobacteria > Fibrobacterales > Fibrobacteraceae > Fibrobacter > Fibrobacter sp. UWR2. The sequence continues at coordinate 97,821 of NZ_MWQE01000009.1, forward strand.
AGAAATCGTAGGCTTCCTGCGAGTTGCTGGGCTCAAACATCGGGCAAACGGACGCCTTCGCGTGGTTACGCGTATCCTGCTCGTTCTGGGAACTGCCCTGGCCCGGGTCATCGGCAACAATCCAAACCATGCCGCCATCCACGCCTGTGTAGGTCGCGGTGTAGAGCACGTCGCTAGCCACGTTGAGGCCCACCATCTTCATGGTGACCACGCTGCGGGCATGGCCAAAGGCTGCACCCAGGGCCACTTCGGCGGCGACCTTCTCGTTCGGGGCCCACTGGGCATACCCGCCGAGTTCAGAATAATCCTCGAGGATTTCGGTAGAGGGGGTACCCGGGTAACCCGCGGCAAACTGCACGTTGCAGTGGCGCATGGAAAGCGAGATGGCCTCGTTTCCCGAAATCAGCATCTTTTTCGCATTCGGATCAAAAGCTGGCATAGCGTTCCTTTTCTTGTGTCAAATGGTTTTTAAGGCATGGCCTTAAACGCCCGCAAATATAGAAAAAAGGGGTACTTATTTTCCGACAGACTACTTTATGGGCCGATTAGCGGCGCTCCTTTTGCCTCCTAAAAGCTTATTTTAATGGAACAAGGCGATGTGGGTTTACTATGAAAAAGTCTATTGCGAAATATTTTGTTGTGTTTGTCCTTTTTGCGGCGGCGTTCAACCTCGCCGGTTGCGCCATATTGCTGAACGTTAAGAAAGACACCCAGGACATCATCATCGTAGCGGAAGATGGCGGGGTATACGATTTTTATGTGGATAACAGTATCGTTTGCCGTAATACCGATAGGTGTGTCTATGTCCATAGCAAGGGAACCCCCTGCCAGCATACCTTCGACCTCAAGAGAGGGGATGATATTTACGGCACCTTGTTTTACGGCTATTGGGAAGAAAAGTCGACTTTAGCCAAGATGATGTCCGTATCCAAGCGTGAAGACAACGCATGCCCCGAAGAATGGGAAGGGGAAGCGATACACGTAATCGTGGAAATAGACCCCGATATCGATGGTCGCGAGGATTCTGCTGCCAGATAGTTTTTATTATCTTGTCTTTTATGCAAGAAGAGCAAATCGACATCCTGAACGCCGACGGCACCCCCGCGGGTTATTCCTGCGGGCGCACGCGCGTGCATGCGGAAGGCCTCTGGCACCGCACGATTCATGTATGGGCTTTTAACCCCGAAGGAAAAATCCTTTTCCAGCTGCGGGCCCGCGTGAAGGAAAATAACCCCGGGCTCCTTGACACGAGCTGCGCGGGGCATATCTCTGCAGGCGATACGAGCGTGAACGCCGCCGTGCGCGAACTGCGCGAGGAACTGGGCGTGCATAAGAGTCCGCGCGACCTCGAATACTTATTCGAGGTCAAGTACGCTACCGTACTTAACGGCGGCACCTACATTGACAATGAATACTACGATGTGTACAGGACGACGCTTACTGACAAAGAAGCGAAATCGCTTGTGCCGCAGCCCGGCGAAGTCGATGATTTTGTGTGGATGACCCGCGATGAATTTTTCGCGAAGCGCAAGTTACACCCTGAAAAGTTTGTAGACCATCCGGAAGATTTCCAGTGGCTTATGGAGAACGCAAAATGACGATGTACAAGAATGCGGCCCTCGTACTTGAAGGTGGCGGAATGCTCGGTGCCTACCTGTCGGGCGTGCTCGACGTGATGCTCGATAACGGACTCAAGTTCGGTGGTTACGCCGGAACGTCGGCGGGCGCCACGCACCTGTGCAGCTACCTCTCCGAACAGCGCGATAGGAACAGGCGTATCGATGTCGTCCATTCGGCGAGCAAGCGCTACATGGGATGGGGCAACCTCATCCGTACAGGTGAATTCTTCGAAGTCGACTACTGCTACAACCAGATTCCGCATGTCATCGACCCGTTCGATTTCGAGAAGTTCCGTGAGAACGCCGCTCAGTCCGATTTCTATGCCACTGCGACGAATCTGGAAACGGGCGAGGGCGCCTACTTGCTGACCCGTGAACTTGATACGCCCGAAGGCATGGACAGGATCCGTGCGTCGGCCTCGCTCCCGCTGCTGAGCCATATCGTGGAAGTCGACGGCATGAAACTTGTGGACGGCGGTACCGCTGACAGTATCCCGTTCGAAATCATGGCGAAGAAGGGCTTCGAAAAGCAGGTTGTCATCGTGACGCGCCCCGAGGGCTATGTCAAGGAACCGAATTCGCTGATTCCCCTGTTCAGGGTAGTCTATCGCAAGTATCCGAAGTTTGTCGAAGCTTCGAAGAACCGCCATATCCGTTACAACCAGTGCTTGAAAACGCTTGACGAATGGTGCAAGCGCGGGACTACTTTCCGGATCCGGCCCAGTGCGCAGCTGAATGTCGCACGCCTCGAGAAGGACAAGTCTAAGCTCGCGCGCCTCTATGACCTCGGCGTGAAGGACGCTACCGCGATTATGCCGGAGTTGATAAAGTTTCTGGAGAAGTAAAGTGTCGAAGGCAATAAACGGTCACAAGTACCGCCATTACAAGAAGGCGACGATGGTCTATACCGTTGTCGAGTCGAACGCTCTGGACTGCGAGTCGGTTGAACCGCTTGTCGTTTATCGCAGCGAGTACGAGACTCCCGACCATCCGAAGGGAACGCTCTGGGTGCGCTCCCGTAAGGATTTCGAGAGCCGCGTCATGCTCCCCGACGGCGTCGAGATGGACCGCTTCACGGAAATTTGAAGAAAGGAGAAACAAATGGATTTCAAGAAGTTTTCCGCTGCCTCTGCAGCACTTGCTTTCGGGATTGCGCTTGTCGCCTGTGATGACAGTTCCAGCGGGCCTTCGCCCGAGCCCACTTCCAGCGAGTCCCAGGACCCGCTTTCTAGCGATGCGGGCACAACGCTCAGCTCCAGCAGCGCGAACGTTACGCGCCCGAATTCCAGCAGTGCCGAATGCTTCAAGGACGGCATGGCGGACATTACCGTGCGCAATATGGAACGTTCGGAAATTAGTTGCCCGAATAGTTTCACGATTTACGATTATGACTTGCAGATTCTCTACAAGTGCGTAGGCGATGCGCTTATCGAGACCGACATGGCGCCCTGCGAAAGCGGCGAACCGCAGTCTAGTTCATCTGCCGCAACAGCCTCGAATGTGGAATACGGCACGCTCGCCGATTCTCGCGACGGCAAGAGCTACAAGACCGTGAAAATCGGTAGCCTCACGTGGATGGCCGAGAACCTGAACTACGACAACAGTGCCGTCGCCACGGGTTCCATCGATTCCAGCTTCTGCTACGACGGCATTCCCGCGAACTGCGAAAAGTACGGCCGCCTCTACCAGGAATACGCCGCGACGGCTGTGTGCCCCGAAGGCTGGCGCCTCCCCACTGCGGACGACTGGCGCGACCTGACCACTACGGCGAAGAGCGAGTTCGGCGACGACAACGGCTCCCTGCGCGCCGTGGGCGAGTGGGAAAATTCGATTTTTGGAGACAACATAACTGCCACGAACGCAAGCGGGTTCTCCGCTCTCCCGGCAGGTTACCGCGCCAAGACGGGCGAATGCGACGGCGAGGGCACCAAGGCCTATTTCTGGGGCGAAGACAACATGAATCACTACGCCTGGATTCTTTCGAACCAGTACGACATGGAAAAGGAATCCATGCAGCGCGGGTACTACGCCTACGCCGTCCGTTGCGTTAAGGACTAGAACAGTAAATTAGGAACCGCGCCTCATTTCGGCCGTAACCATGCCTGCGACAGTCGCTACCGCACCCGCGATGGCGACAGGCGTGATGCGTTCGCCAAGGGTGATGACCGCCGTGATGATGGTGACGAGCGGGATGGCGTAGAGGTAGTTGCTCGCAAGCACCGTGCCGAGCTGCTTCATCACCTTGTTCCATACGAGGTATCCGAACAGCGACGAGAATACCGTGAGGCACAAAAAGTTGAGTGTCACGACAGGTTCCGCAAATTTTTGCCACGGGATATCGGCCACTTTCGAAACGCTGCCGCCCGCCTCGATGAACAATGCGGGGATGGACGTGAGTGCGCCATAGAAGAAAATCTTGCGCGTGATGAACAGCGTGGAATACTCGCCGTTGAGCTTGCGGACTACAAGCGAATAGATGGTCCATACAAACGCTGCGCTGATTGCCAAGAAGTCACCGAGCGGGGAAAGTTTCAGGATGAACTTTCCGTTCAGCACCACGAGTACCATGCCGATGAACGTGATGAAGCATCCGAGAATCTGTCGCCTGCCGAGCCGTTCGCTCTTGTAGAAGAGCCCGCCAAAAATCATGATGAGAAGCGGTGTGATGCAGACAATAAGCGAGACGTTACTGGATGGCGCCAGTGAAAGTGCCGTATTTTCGGTCCAAAAGTAGAGCGTGCAGCCCGTGATGCCGCAGATGAACAGGATTAGTTCGTGTTTCCAGTTCTTGCTGCGGAACTGCTTGTGCGATGCCGCGAGGAGTATCAGGTAGGTTACCACGAAACGTAACGTAAAAATCTGCACCGCACTGAAGCCGTGATTCAGGAGCACCTTCGTGCTAACGAAGCTTGTGCCCCAGAAGGCGACCGTCACGACGGCGAGTAGGTGCCAGAGGGCACCGCCCTGTCGGCTTGTGGCTACGGGAAGGCTCATTCAGGTGTTGTCAGCAGGTGGTCCAGGAATATTTTCTGGGCGTTGGTGTCGTACACGACGACATCGAAGAGGTTGCCGTCGATTCCGGTACGGGATTCCACCATGAGGCCAGCGCTATCGCCCTTCGCTGTGGGCAAGAAGGCGACCTTCCCGTCGTTGAACTTGCGCATTTCGAGATACCCTTCGGCAGCATACCAGTCGCGGATTACCTTGTAGTAAATTCGCTCCATGTTCGATGCCGGATCGATGAGCGCGTTCAGGCGCCTTGCGATTTCGCTTACAGGCACGGGAGTCTCGTCGGTCGGGTAGTTTGCAATCTGTTCTGCGGTGAGGTGGAACTTCGGCCGTTCCTTGCGAGCGGGCTTCTCGCCTTCCTGTTCGTCGCTACCGGTAGCCTTCTCGTTCTTGCTTGCAAACCTCTCGTTTGCAAGGTCCACGCATTTCTGGATGTTGTCCAGGATGTACTGCTGGGCCTTTTGCCAGCACTGCGTGAACACGTTATGGTGCCCGCGGATGTCGCCTTCCGTCTTCTCGAAGCCGAAGCTTTCTCCGTGAGGCGTCGGGAGGTTGGCCTCTTGCCCGCCCTCGGCGGTCTGCCTAGAAAGGATGCCCTCCTGCACCAGGAAGTTCGCTACGTCGGCATAGAGCAGGTGGTTCATGTACACGTCGCGCGGGAGCAGCTCGTTGATGTTGCGCACCACGCGGGAAATGGATACGGGATAGTCGAAGAAGCGGTAGCGCGAAAGCATCTCGCTGTCGATTGCGAGCGGGACCATCTGCGTCTTGGCTGCTTTCTTTTCGGCCTTTTCGGATTTTACGGGTTTGCTAGCTTTCGCGGTTGTTGCGGCCTGGGAGCCGTCTTGCCCGGCAATATCGCTGTGGTCCAGCTGCTTCTGCAAAAGCGATGCCACGTAGGCGAGGCACTTGCTGATCCGTTCCTGCTTGCAGGCGTCCCCTTCGGGCAAAAGCTCGCCGGTCAACGGGTTTACCCCGCAAGAAAGTTTTCTAAGGTATGTCTCGGCTCTCTCGATAATCGCGTTTTCAGAAGGCATCAGTAAATCCCCTTTTTTGTAACAAATATAAAGATAGAAAAAAAGGATGGTGTACTCACATGCCGAAAATATCGGCGTGCGTTCCCGTATCTACCAATGTCAATGTGAGGATGCCTTGATTTTTTCGGTAGCATAGTAACCAGTTTGGTTTGATATGCAGTTCCCGTGTACCGCTGAATTGCCCAGACAATTCGTGGTCATGGAATTTTTCGTCAAGCGTTTCGTCCTTGCGGAGTTTCTCGACAACATCCTTGAGTTCTTGTATCGGAAATCCTCGCTTTTTACAAAGTTTATAGGACTTCTTGAATTTGCTGGTCCAAATAACTTCGTAAATCATTTATCGAGGTCCGCCCACATTTCGTCCATGTCCGTGTAGCGCTTGGTGTTCGGATTGGCTTCCAGTTGTTTTGCTTCCTCAATCGCCTCCATCAGCTCCTTGGAATACTGCGGATACTCCACCTTGAAGGGGAGCCCGTGGTGCAGCACGACTTGTCTCAGGAACATGGAGACCGCCTGCGACATGGAGAGGCCTAGCCCCTCCAGGAGCTTGGTCGCCTGGTCGTTGAGTTCGGAATCGATTCGGAAGTTCTTTGCAACGGTACTCATACCGTTAAATATACCTCTGTTTGCAAGTATATGCAAGTGCCTGCTTGTGATTTCTGTCATTTTGTACTCCATTTTTTCATTTTTGAACAAAAAAAGACCGCCCCGCTTGCGCGGAATGCGATCAACTAATACCACCGTTTCTGGTATAGAGAATAATATACAAATCGAACTGCTGAAAAGCAAATAGCAGGTTATTTATGCGAATATTTGCATAAACGCATTGACAAGGTATAGTCTTTTTCTATATTTGCCTACCGAAAAGATATGCTAAGGCGGCCTTTTTCGAAGACCATACGATGATATTATCTATCGTCTAGGTTGGTGAGCTTGTCGAACCACGTCTTTCGTCTATCTATATTTTAAGGCTATAACAAACAAGAGGCAAAAATGTCCAAGATCGAAACTCTTTGCATCCAGGGCGGTTGGCAGCCGAAGAACGGCGAACCGCGCGTTCTCCCCATCTACCAGAGCACCACTTTCAAGTACGAAACCACCAACGACATGGCGGACCTTTTCGACTTGAAGGCAAGCGGCTACTTCTACACGCGCCTGCAGAACCCGACCAACGACGCAGTCGCCAACAAGATTGCTGCTCTCGAAGGTGGTGTGGCTGCGATGCTCACGAGCTCCGGTCAGGCTGCGAACTTCTACGCTGTGTTTAACATCTGCGAAGCGGGCGACCACTTCATCAGCACTTCCGCCATTTACGGCGGCACGAGCAACCTCTTCTCCGTGACGATGAAGAAGCTCGGCATCGAATGCACATTCGTGGACCAGGACGCCAGCGATGAAGAAATCGAGAAGGCTTTCCGCCCGAACACCAAGTGCCTCTTCGGCGAGACGGTGGCAAACCCCGCCGGCAAGATTCTGGACCTCAAGCGCTTCGCCGACATCGCCCACAAGCACGGCGTGCCGATGATTGTGGACAACACGTTCCCGACCCCGATTCTCTGCCGCCCGATTGATTTCGGCGTAGACATCGTGACGCATTCCACCACCAAGTACATGGACGGTCACGCGATGGCCGTGGGTGGCTGCATTGTGGATAGCGGTAACTTTGACTGGGAAGCCCATCACGACAAGTTCAAGGGCCTCACCGAACCGGACCCGAGCTACCACGGCCTTGCCTACACGAAGGCTTTCGGCAAGGGTGCCTTCATCACGAAGGCTACGGCACAGCTCATGCGCGACCTCGGCAGCATCCAGGCTCCGCAGAACGCATTCCTCCTGAACGTTGGCCTCGAAACGCTTCATCTCCGCATGCCGCGTCATTGCGAAAACGCTCTCGCCTGCGCGAAGTTCCTGCAGAACCACCCGAAGGTGGCCTGGGTGGACTATGCGGGCCTCGAGGGCAACAAGTACTATGACCTCGCCCAGAAGCAGTTTAAGGGCGGGCTCCCGTGCGGCGTCTTGACGTTTGGTATCAAGGGTGGCCGCGAAAAGAGCATCCAGTTCATGGACAGCCTCAAGATGATCTGCATCGTGACCCACGTGGCCGACGCCCGCAGCTGCGTGCTGCACCCGGCAAGCCACACGCACCGCCAGCTCAGCGATGAACAGCTCATCGAGGCCGGCGTTGCTCCGGACCTGATCCGCTTCAGCGTGGGTATCGAGAACGTCGAAGACATCATTGCCGACCTCACGCAGGCCCTCGACAAGGTGTAAAAAAGATCCCCGCCGGAGCCTGTCCTCACGGAGGTGAGGGCGGGGATGACAAGTATAAGCCGGGACGGATGTTCCGGCTTTTTTTTTATTGCAAGGGTTACGCCCTCTTTTGTCGTTTATTTCACGCCGTTTGCCTTGTAGTACTGTACGTCTTTCAGTACCTCGTCTACCCACGAGCTCTTGAGCGGGCTCTTGCGCCATTCGCTGTGCATGGTCTGCATGTCGTGAATGGGGTAGAACGTGGCGACCGCATCTTCGGTTGTCTTTGCGGTGTCGAGCGCGACCTTGAGTTTTTGCGCGCCGATGAAGATCTGTTCGAGGCCTTCGCCCGAATCCAGTGCGAGCAATCCCTTTTCGCGGTTGCTGGCTTCGTAGTTGAAATCGAAATCCGAGATGTGGCGTGTAATCGACATGAGGAGAGCGGCATCCGTGCTTTCGCGGATACCTGCCTCAGTGGCGGGCAGAGCGCATAGCTGCTCATTGCTCCACGGGTTTCCTTTGTACGTGATGGCGAGCTCGTGGTTCTCGCCACGGCTTGTCATGTTCAGGGTGTACCTGCCGCCGAGCCTTTTGCGTACGCCCTTCATGATGTTGATGGTGCGGTTCCTGAACTGCTTGTAACCATCGAACGATACTTTGAGCGTGTCGTTCAGTTGTACGAGCCTTGCGGTAGTGGCCCTGTTGACAATCTCGTAATATACGCCCAAGATGGCGGGTAGCATGTATGCGAGTTCCGGTTGCGGCTCGGCGAGGTCGCAGTTCGAATCGATGGTGATTACGCTCTGCTTTGCAAGTTCATCGACAAGCGTATGCGAGTAGTCGTAGAATATCGCGCGGGTATCGAGTTGCTCGGTGGTGGATTCGGTTTGGAACAGGAATGCGGCTACAATTGCTGCGACCATGACAGGCGGGAGTATTGCCGCGACCTTCACCTTCGGGCTGCGCCAGAGCGTCTTGAACATCAGGCGACCTTTCTTTGTCCTGATGAACAGGACAAGGATGCAGGCGAGGATGCAGAGCCAGAACGATATGAGAATCGCGATTACCACACGAGCAATATAAATTCTATTTTATGGGCTATGATGGATTCTTTGAAAAATGTTGTTGTAATTGGCGACCGTATCTTGATTAAACCCCTCGAAGCGTCGAACCGCACGGGTAGCGGGCTCTACCTGCCCCCGAGCGTGAAGGACCACGACGCGGTGCATACGGGCCTCGTGATGCGCGTGGGCCCGGGTTACCCTGTACCCGTGGCGCGTGACCCGGATTCCATCTTTACCGGCGAGAACAACGACCAGGTGAATTACGTGCCCTTGCAGGTGCGCGAGGGCGACGAGGCGCTCTACCTGCAGGCGAGCGGCACCGAGATAGAAATCAACGGCGAGAAGTACGTGATTGTCGGGCAGAACGCCATTCTGCTCGTGCTCAGGAACGAGATTCCTGATAGTATCGACGCTATCTAGCCTGCCCGGAGGGCGGCCTACTGCCCCTTGCTCGAAAGCATTTCGTCGGCTTCCTTGATTTTCCCGATAATCGTCGCGGTGGTATCGAAGATTCCCTTGATGGTATTTAGGATTTCGTCGAACAGTACCTGGTTGCAGAACAGTTCGCACCTGTTCTTTTTCAGGTCGCGGTAAATGTCGCGCAGTTGCATCAGGTTCTGCGATTCCTTGGCCATCGTGTCGTTGATCTCTTTGCGGATGAGCTCGGCTTCGGCCTTCTTTTTGGCGATGACGTTCGGATCGTTCTCGATGAGGATATACGTGGGGAGTGTCGCGTAGTCTTCGAACTTGCCCGGCTTGAATGAGGGGCTGTTCGCCCTGATGGTGTTCGTGCGAAGCCCGACGCCCTTGATAGAGGAATCGATGGCGACGCTGCAGCTCGTGGTGTTGTGGAAGTTGCAGCGGATACGCTTTTCGACCTGGCGCAGTTCGTTGTACGGGTTGAAATCCTCTTCGGTTTCGATATAGCGCAGCGGTACGTAAATCGGGGTGGATTCACCGGCAATGTTTATTTTGTACGAAACGCAGGTTTCGCCCGCATACTCGCGTGTGTCGTAACTGTTGTTAGTTGTGAAGAGTATTCGCTTGATACGGCGTAGCAGGTCGTCGGCGTCGTAGCGCTTTTCGAGCGTTTCGGGAATATCCTTGAGCAGGATTTCCACGGCGATTTTCTTGTAGCCGTCGGTGAGAATGTTGTTCGTAATGGTACGGCCCCAGATGCCGGTCCCAAGGAACGAGGTGTCCATCAGGCTTGTTTCGGTGCGCCCGTTGAAGAATGCGGCTGCCTTGGCGAGTTGACTCAGTACGAGCCACTTTTTGATGGAAACATAGATGTTGTTCTTGTCGCAGAGGTCGGCGAGCTTGCCTATCATGGAAAGTGAATCTTGTGAGAAGTTCACCTTGCGGATTTCGGGTGCCCATTTTTTGAACTCGTCCTTTGTGATGGTGAGTTCGGGGTTGATGTTTGTCGCCGTGACATCTTCGGGATTGGTGAGTAGCGAGCAGAGGCCCGCCGGCGAAATGCTATCGGGCAGGCAAACCGTGAGTGCAAGTTTGTCAATAATGTCACCGCGGGTAAGGGCGACTTCGGGGCGGATGTCGCCAGAGACAATGAGCGGAGTGCCGTCGCGGTCCTGGAGTGCAATCTGCACCCAGTTTTTCATGTTCTCGTTGCTCGGGTCGTAGCTCTGGAAAACGACAATGTCATACTCGCTGAGTTTGGCGGGGACTTCTTGCTGGCGACGGCCGACCTTGAGTGCCTTCGCGTTCTTGAATGCAGCGATGAGCCTGTCGAGAACAATGGCCTTACCCGAGCCGGAGCGGCCATAGATGTAGAACGGTTCACCGATTATCATGGTGAGGAAGGCGAGCTGGATGCAGTACTCGCGTTCCGGAATACCGACTGCAAGTTCGTCCATCAGGTTGGTAATGCGCTGCTTTAAGGTCATTTTTGGTCCTTCTTTCGCAATGAATACCTTCAAATAATAAAAAAATAATATTCGGACTAGAGCCCGAGCAGTCCGGCGATAGTCGCCTTCGCGGTTTCTGGAACCATTACCTGCTGGTATGCCACGTAAACGTCGGGATTGTTCCGTATATCGCGGTGGAGGCGCGCGGCATCCTTTTCTGTGATGATGACGGGTTTCCCTCGGGCGAGAAGGTTGTTGATAGTTTGTTCAAAATTCCCGTCGTGGTCGGGGCGACGGATGATATCTTGTGAATGTATTCCGTTGGCCTCGAGGTCCCGCACGAAGCGGTTGCTCTCTCCGATGCCACAGGCGATAGCCGCGTCTGGGTGCTGTTCCGGATTGAAGGAGGCTCCACTTCCGTTTACGATGCGCTCGATTTCGAAGCGGATGTCCGCGCCGCATCTGAGGGCGAGTGCGGGTTCATCGTGGTCGGCGGGCAGGCTCCTGCACTTGCCGGCGGGCAGCAGGTCGGCTATACCAGCGGGCGGTTCGCCCCAGTCGAGCCTGATGGTCGTGGCGCCCGTGAGTCGCGTGTCCTCGAATCCGTCGTCACAGATGATGTAGTCGTAATCGCGGTCGATTTCGTGCGCGGTCTTGTAACGGTTGGAGGTCGCGATTACGCGCACCTGCGACACGCCCGCAAACTTTTGCCGGAGCATTGTTGCTTCGTCCGGCGCCTTGCAATGGCACAGGATGGCGATGTGCGGAACTTGCCTGGAATTCGAACTGATAAACTGCGCGAGCCATGCGACAAACGGTGTCTTGCCTGCGCCCCCTGCGAGGTAGCTCCCGACTACGATAAGCTGCGCGTGCGAAAGCGGCTGGCCTTCGCGCAGACAAATGCGGTGATGGAACTTGAATACGATGTAGTATATGCCGGCAAGGACGAGGAGCAGGAAACGGAGTAGCATAGGATGCGCCCCCTAGTCCCAGATTAAAGGCAGTTGCGCTTCTGTTGCAAGAAGAGGTCTGCAAGCACGAGCGCAGCCATACTCTCGACAATTACGGGAGCGCGGACGGCGACGCAAGGGTCGTGGCGACCCTTGGCGGCGAGTTCGCCGTTTTCGCCATTCTTGCTGGCTGTCTTCTGCGACTGCGAAATCGTCGCCGTTGGCTTGAACGCAAGCCTGCATTCGATATCGGCGCCATTGCTGATGCCGCCGACGCTTCCGCCCGCGTTGTTTGTGCGGGTGCGGAACTTGCCATCTTCAAAATAAATTTCGTCGTTGTGTTCGCTGCCGCGCATTCTCGCCGCAGCAAAGCCGCTCCCGATTTCGAAACCCTTGCAGGCCGGTATGCTGAGCATCGCCTGCGCAAGCAGCGCATCGAGCCTGTCGAACACCGGTTCGCCGAGTGCCACGGGGACATTGTGAGCGACGAGGCGGACCGTGCCGCCGACACTGTCGCCGTTCTTCTTCGCGTCGAGAATCTCGGCTTCCATCTTGGCGCTTGCCGCTTCGTCGGGGCAGCGGACAATCGATGCCTCTACTGCTTCGTGTGTGAGTGTACCCGCATCGATTTTCGGGCAGTCCACCTTGCCGACGGAATCCACCCAGGCGATAAATTCCGTGCCGGCCACCTGCTTCAGGAATTTCATCGCGACAGCACCGGCACAAACGCGCCCGATGGTCTCGCGTGCGGAACTCCTTCCGCCGCCACGGTAGTCGCGGAACCCATACTTCAGGTCGTAACACAGGTCGGCATGGCCGGGGCGGTACCACTTGGCAATTTCGGAGTAATCGCCGCTATGCTGGTCCTCGTTGAACACGACGAACGAGATGGGCGTGCCTGTTGTCTTGCCTTCGAATACACCGCTCAGGATCTTCACCTTGTCCTTTTCGTCGCGGGCCGTGGTCGTCTTGTTCTGGCCGGGGCGCCTTCTATCCAGCATAACCTGGACATCGTCTTCGGTGAGGGGTATGCCTGCGGGGCAACCGTCCAGGACGGCGCCGACGGCCGGTCCGTGGGATTCTCCCCAGGTCGTTACGGAAAATATTTTGCCAAATGTGCTAGACATGCTACAAAATATAGATAAAGAACCTAAAAAGCCGGAAAAAGCATGACTATATGCCAAAAGTTTATTATCTTTTACATAGGTTTTAGGAGATCCCTAGTGTCTAAGTTTGGAAACATCGTTCTGTTGCTGGTTCTTGCGCTTTCTATGGAAGTGCTTGCTCAGCGCAATAACGAATTGGAGTTCGCGGGGATTCCCTTTGGCGCTTCCCGCGAAACGGTCATTGAAGAAGTCATGAAGATGGGTTACGAACCCTACGGACAGATGGGCAAGGGCGAACGCGTCGTGCTCCCTATGTTCAGGTTCGGAGAACTGCCGGTGCAGGTTTCGTTCATTTTTAACGCCAATGACAAGTTCTATGCCTTCGAGATCCGTACCGGCAAGGTGGAGGATTCCCGCAAGTTCAAGGCCATCGAGGCTGCCGAGTACATGTCGGAGCAGTTCACGCTCAAGTACGGCAAGCCTTCCCAGGACCCCACGGTCAACGAGATGAATCTGGTTGAGGGCCGCAACAATTACCAGGAATGGTACGGAGTCAAGCTCCTGAACGCCTTTACCGCGGTCATCAAGAAGGGCGGCAAGTATTTCGTGCTCGGCTACGTGGAACACCGTACGCTCATGAAAGAGGCTGCCGGCCAGAAAAAGGGCAAGGAAAAGGCTGCGACTCAACCGGTATTCTAGGTCGGACCTCGCACCTAAGTCTAAGATACTTAACAAGTTAATGAAAGGCAAAGCCCCCGGTTATAACCGAGGGCTTGTTTCGTATAAACTAACATGCACGTTGCCCTGACCTGCTGGGTTAAGGTCTGTAGGGCTGAGGTGCCGACTAGCTCTTGAACTTGTCGAGGGCGTTGTTCGGGCCGATGAGGAAGAGTACGTCGTCTTCCTGGAGCACGATGTCGGCGAGGTTACCGATCTTGGGGGTCGGTTCCTGCGGGTCGCGGATGGCGATGACCTGCACTCCGTACTTGTGGGTGATGTTCAGGTCCTTAAGCGTCTTACCGATGAATTCTTCGGGGCACACGACCTCCACGATGCTGAAGCCTTCCATGAACGGCAGGAAGTCGAGCATGTTCGGGCGGTTCAGGCGTTCGGCAAGCGCGATGGCGCTGTCGCGTTCCGGGTGGAAAATGTCCGAGACGCCGAGTTTCTCGAGGATGCTCGAGTGGGCGGCGCTACTGGACTTCGCGATGATGTGCTTGACGCCGAGTTCCTTGAGGTTCAGCACGGTGAGGAGACTTGCTTCCAGGTTTTCGCCAATGCAGACGATAACGGAATCCGCCTTCTGGAGCGGGATGCTCGCGAGCTGCTTTTTGCGGGTGGAGTCGGCGACCATGGCCTGCGATACGGTGCTGGAAATGTCCTGCACCTTCTCGGGATGGTTGTCCACTACGAGCACGTCGTGCCCGAGGCTCGTCAGGTGACGGGCGAGGAAGATAGCGGAGTTGCCGAGACCGATAATGATGTATTGCTTTGATGCCATGTTTTATAATGTAGTAATTAGCCTACCATTATGTCTTCTTCGGCGAACCAGGTGGTGTTCTTGACTTGGCCTGCGACTGCCGAAATGAGGAACAACGGCCCCATACGGCCGATAAACATCACGCAGCAGATGACGATCTTGCCGATGGTGGAAAGTTCGCCCGTGAGTCCCATGGAGAGTCCGCAGGTACTATAGGCGCTGATGACCTCGAATAGGACCTTGAGGAAGGGAGTTCCGTTCTCGTTGAACCCGACTCCTGCAGGAATCTCGGTAATGAGGAGCGTCATGGTGGCGAGGGCGATCACGACGATGGCGACCACGAAGATTCGCACGGCCTTATCCACCGTAGTTTCGGGAATGGTACGGCCCATGACCTGGGTCTTTTCGCGGCCAAGCAGGCGGTTGAACCCGAGTAGCCCGATGACTGCCGCCGTGGTGACCTTGATGCCGCCGCCACAGCTTCCGGGGTTCGCGCCGATGAACATGATGATGGCGAAGAAGAACAGGGAACTGGCACACAGGGCCGGGACATCGACGGTGTTGAGGCCCGCGGTACGGCTCGTGAACGCCATGAAGAACGTCGTCTGGAACTTGTCGAAGAGGCTCAAACCATCGAGCGTGTTGCCCCATTCGGTAATCATGAAGGCGGCGATGCTAGCCGCGATGATGACGAACGTGCAGAACGTGGCGATGCGGGTATGGAGCGAAATCTTGCGGAACTTGCGGAGCTTGAAGTCGAAGGCGTACTGCAGCTCGGTGATGGCGAGGAACCCGAAGCCGCCGGCCAGCGCGAGGATGCAGGTCGTGATGTTCATGACGGGGTTCAGCTGGAACTGTACGAGTGAATCGGGGAACAGCGTGAACCCGACGTTGCAGAACGAACTGACCGCCTGGAACAGAGAGCAGAAGAATCGGTCGTATGTCTCCATGCCGCTGAACTGCGTGAAATAGAATACGCCTCCGATGGCCTCAAGAATGAACGTGAAGGGGAGCACTGCCATGAGGATGCGCTTCGCGTCGACGTTACCTTCCTGCGTGAAGTTCGAGAGCAGCACGGACTGGTGGTTGAATCCCGGGTGCATGCCGGCAAGCAGGATAAGCACCGTAGATACGGTCATGATACCGAGGCCGCCGAGCTGCATGAGGATGACGAGCACCCAGTAGCCGAATCCGGTGAACGTGGTGCTGATGTCGATAACGGAAAGGCCTGTGACGCAGACGGCGGATGTCGCCGTAAACAGCGCCTGCAGGAAGTCGATAGGTTCGCGTGTCGATACGGGCAACCGTAACAGGACGGCTCCCAGGGTGATGATCAGCAGGTAGCCGAGCACCACCAGTGTAATGGGGTTTGCCTGTTTTTTCGCCTTGAAGACGTTCTCGGACGTGGTGTCCTCGAACGCCTGGTACTTAAAACGTAACATACGGGTGGAAATTTAGCAACTTATATAGAAATGAGATATACCATATATAAATTGTGGCCGTTCTGGGTCAAAATTGGCATATATGGGAAAAAGGGGCAAATTTAGCGCTTCGCGAGGTGGAGCTTGCGGAGGATTTTGCCGAGCAGTTCGTTTAGAATATCCTTCGCATCTTTGCTGCCGAGGTAGCGCTGGATAATCAGCGTGAGTGTGAAGAGCGCGATGCCAGCGGCGCAGGCGTATACGACGAGAACGATAAAGTTTGCGTTACGTACAAACTCACCGGAAATATGGTCGAGCCCGATGGCGGCGAATATCATGATGCCGAAGGCGACAAGTGCGCGGCCCATGTTCAGCAGGGCATCCTTCATGCCGTCGGTGCCGTTCTTCTTGGCCCACATGAAAATCATCGAGATGACCTGGAGTATGGCGCCCGTGGCGCCGATGATGGGAACGCTCTTGATACCCAGACCGACCTCGGGTGCGCCGAGCAGGATATACGCCGGAATGGTTGCCGCAAATATGCCGGTGTTGAGCAGGGTCGGCACCCACATGCGCTCGCAGGCATAGAAGCTGCGCACGAGAACCGCCTGCAGGCAGAGCCCGAGGCTAACGGGCAGGTACCAGCGGAGGATTTCAGAAATGGCTTCGGTAGTTTCGCGCTGGAAGGCTCCGCGTTCAAAGAGAATGCGCACCGCCGGGAAGCTGAGTGCCCACACGGCGACGACTGCCGGAATCAATATGCAGAACATGCGCGAGAGGCTCTTCCAGATTTTGCGGTTGAGTTGCCCGAAGTCGCCTTCTTTTACAAGGCGTGCCATGTCAGGGTAACTTGTGACGCTTACGGAGAACCCGAAGACTGCCACCAGCGTGTACATTACGCGGTAGGCGTAGTTGAGGCTAGAAATGCCGCCCGTGCCGAAGTTTGCGCCAAAGCTCCTGATGATGAATTCGAGCCCGAACATGGAGCCCACGCCGAGAGACATCGGGAGCATCATCTTGAAGTAGCGCACGATATCGGGATGCTTGGGCTGTACGATAAACTCATAATGCACGCCGCCACGCCGGGCGCCGAGAATCTGGAGCGCGAAGAAGCCGACGAAGGCGCCCACCGGCACGCCCCAGGCAAAACCTTCCAGGCCGTAGTCCGTGCCGGTGTACTTACCGAGCGCGAGCCCGGCCGCACCGCCTGCGACAATCGCCACGTTGTAGATGAGGCCAGTGAGCGAGGGAATCAGGAACTGCTTGCGGGTGTGCTGCACGGCCACCAGGATGCTGCCCACGAAGATGAATACCTGGCCGGGCAAGATGATGCGGCCATAGTATGTGGCGCGCTCGATAAGTTCCGGCGTGGCGCCATCGACCGTCAACAGCTGCAAAAGCTCCTTCATCCAGATGAACGCGGGCACTACCAAAATCAAGAGCGCGATGCCGAAGGTGTTGAGCACGTTGCTGAAGAACTTCCAGCCGCCCTTCTCGTCGCCGGCCACCTTGTAACCCGTGAAAATCGGTATGAAGATGATGGAGAGGAACCCGGTACTCACCACATGGTTCAGGATGTCCGGAATCATGAAGGCGAGGTCAAGTGCGTTCTTTTCGAGCGACACGCCGGCGGCATGGGCCAGGAGCATTTCGCGGAAAATCCCGAGTACGCGGCTCAGGAGCATGCTTACAGCGACGATAATGGCGGCTTTATTCATAGATGTGCACATAAAATAGAAAGTTGTGCGCCTTTTTCGCCTACTTACGGTGCCTTTTTATATCTTTATGAATATGAAAAAGATTATAGCAGCCCTTTTCTCCCTTGCGGTGGCCACATTCGCCGCGGACGTCCAGATTCTCGAACCGACCGGTGCCGATTTTGCGCCCGTTGGCCCGACGATTGTCAAGTCGCTGCTGCGCGCGGCGGTGAGCCAGACCGGCAATACGCCCGTCGAGGACTCTTCGGAAATCCAACTGCAAACAAGCATCATAACCATGGGCGGTTACTACCTGATTATCTGCGAACAGGTCAAGGGTGGTAAAATCGTCAATTCGAACAAGCAGAAATCCGTCAGCCTGGAGGACCTCGATGTCGCCATCGAAAAGGCTGCCGTGAACGCGCTTGCGGAACGTGTCGTTGCTACCAATGCCGACTTGGTCGATGGTGCTGCCGCCCCTGCTGCTGCACCTGCTGCCCCTACCGAAGCAGCCGTGTCTGAACCGCTCCCAGTGAATACCTCGAAGGTCACCATCGAGGTCGAGGAAAAGCCTGCCGAAAATACGATGGAAAAGCGCCCCACGCATAACTACAACGGTTTTGGCCTAGGTATCGCCCTGTGGCACAACTATGATTATACGGCAGATCCCGATAATGAAGACGACCGTAGCGTAGATCGCGACTGGTCGACATCCTTCATGCTACACTATGCGCATATCTTTGAGGTTTCCACGTCTGCGGCAATCACCATGCAGGCCAATGCGGACATGGTGTTCGGCAAGGGATGGCAGATTCACGGAGTGTTCCTGATTGGTGGCCGCTACTATATCCAGTCGGGTGCCGTTTCTCCTTACTTTGGGGCCGGATTCGGCGTTGGCGCGCAGTTTGACAACCATTACGCCGAAGTGGGCGAATATATTGGCCTTGGGCTTGCCGGTGGAGTGGAGGCGGGCGTCGTGTTCTTCCGCAATTCCGCCATCCAGCTGGAGCTCGGTGCTACATGGGATGCCCTGTGGGACGGCTTCGAGAGCTTTAGCCGGCGTTTTGGTGCCGGCAGCATCTATATCGCAGTCAATCTCTAGTTACGGGATTTCGTTCGGGGTGATTCCGTACTTGCGGACATCCTGCAGGAATACGATGTTGGACTCTCCGCTTTCGAAGCGGCCCGATTCCTGTTCAGCGTTAAACTTGTCGATGCCGGAATTGTAGGCGTCGGCAAATGTCGCATTTTCGTGCGCGAGCATTGTCGTCTCGATGAACCCGAGGGTCTTCGTTCCCTTCTCGCTTGCCCAGCCGATAAACATGTGGCTTGGAATGTTTACGATATAGACTTCGAATCCGATAGCCTCGAGGACCGATGCCATCAGGAACGAGAATTCGTTGCAGACCGCCTGCTTGCTGCGGAGCACGGTGATGGGGTAGTCGATTTTTTGCCCGCGGCTTCCTGCGCCGTCGTTTTCGATATACTTGATGCCCCTCTTGTGGAGCACGTCAAAGACGGCTTTTACGACGCGCTGCGCACTTTGTGATATGGTCTCGTCTTCGGAATATTTCTGGTAAACCTTGAGTGTTTCATCCGGGAGGAGGGCTGCCACCTCGTCGAGGATTGCCGGGATGGAATCCATGTTCGGGGTAATCCACACGCCGTCGTACCAGTCCCTGTTCGGGATGTTGATGAGTTCTGCGCCGTTGATCTGCATGGGGTGTATGGTGGTCGGTTCAGACGATGCGAAGAACTGTATTTCGTGGTCGTTCTCGAGGGCGTATACGCGGACCTGGTAGCTTGCCTTTTTGGGGGCGGTCAGCTCGAGGAGCGCGTCGTTGTCGAACTTGAACGAAGGTGCGAGAACGACTGTCGTATCGGGGTTGACGTTGCCGGTTACCGTCGCCGTGTCGGTGAAGCCCTCGATCCATGCCTTGACCATAATCTTTTTCCAGCGGCAGGGGACCTTGGGGTTTCCCGGCTCGCATTCGTTGCGCACGACGACAGAAAGGGGCTGCGGTGCCGACTTCCCTTCGCTGGTGTAGTTCTCGTACATGATTGGGTAGAGATTCGCGAAGGCTCCGTAGATGTCTTCCTTTGCGGTCCATATGAAGGCATCGAGAGTGCGGATTGCTGTCTGCGAGTAGATGTCGGCATAGACACTGTCGTAGAGTTTTTCGTAGAGCGAGTCGTAGTCGGCTGTCTTGAGGCTATCGAGCAGTGCGTCGCGCACGGAATCCATCCAGGCTGTGGCGAATGCGTTGTCGAAGAGGATGTTGTAAACCGTATCGACATAGGGTTCGGCGTAGAGGCTGTCCCAGAGGGTACCCGTGATTTCTTCGCGCAGAACGTTGGCGAGAGAGTCGACATTTACCTCGGGTGCGTCCTTGCCATTGATGCCATCTGCGCCGTCTTCGCCGCTGCAGGCTGAAAGTGTTGCACCAGCCATTGAGATGGCGATGACTGTTCCGGCGACAAGTGTGCCGTCAAAAATTTTTCGGAGTGCTGAAATCATTTTTTCTCCTTCTTGCCATTTGAGTTATACCAAAAAATTTAGTATAACTCCCTGGAAAAGCAAGCACCTAATTGCGTACAACCTTTTTGTACTCGGCGATTTGTCGCTTGATGATGCCGTCCCAGGTGAAGCATTCGCGGATGCGCTTGCGGCTGCCTTCGAGCAACTGCTTTACGAGGCCCGGTTCGCTTTCTAGGCGCTTGAATGCATTGGCAAGGGCCTGCGGGTCTTTTTCCGGCACGAGGATTCCGCTTTCGCCGTCCACGACTACGTCGGGAATTCCGCCCACATTGCTGGCCACTATGGGGAGCCCGAGTTCCATAGCCTCGATAAGCACGACGCCGAGTCCTTCGGTATCGCCCTTGCTGTCGATGATGGCGGGGAGCGTGAACACGTTCGCCGTCCTGTACTCTTTCGCGAGATCTTCGGGCGAGAGCTTGCCGGTGAAGACGATTTCTGCATTGCCTGCGTTATGCGCTGCCAGTTCCTTCAGTTTCTCTGTAAGGTCGCCCACGCCGACGATGCGGATTTCGAACTTGTCGCGGGGTAGGTACTTCGCCGCCTCGATGAGGTAGCAGATTCCCTTGCGCTCGATGTGGCGGCCCACGAACAGGATTTTAAACTTGCCATTTATCGGGTGTGGAACGGCCTCGACTTCCGATGCGGCGCTCGATTCAAGCGTAGTGCCGTAAGGGCTCCATTCCACGTTCACGTTCCTGAGAGCCTTGATCTTGCTTGCAGTAAAGCTCGAGTTCGCGAATACCGCCTGCGCCTGCCCGATGGCGAACTTCAGGAGCGGTTTAACCCATTTCTTTTTGCGGATGAGCAGGAGTTCTGCACCGTGGAAATTGAGTACCAGAGGAATGCGGAAAAGTTTTGCGGCACCGAGCGCGATGTAGGCGTGTGGGAACGGCCAGTGGGCGTGTATCACGTCTGGCTTGAACTTGCGACAGATGGAGATGCACTTGAAGAACCCGCTGATGATATAGGGAATGGCGAGCAGCTGTAGCCAGGGCTTGCTTGCCATCTTGCTGGGTGCGCCTTCTTCGTGCGTGAGGATTTCCCAGCCTGCGGGCGCGTAGCGGAACCGGTTTACCTTCACTCCGTCAATCTCGTGGGTCTTCAGGCCCTTGTATGCGGGGGCGAGCACCTGGATGCCGAGACCAGCCTTTTTCAGGTGTGCAACGGAGGCCCTTAACCACGGGACTTCGGCGTCTTCGTGGAATCTGGGGTATACGGAACCGATGACGAGGATCTTCATTGTGCCTACGCGGGGTCGGCGGAGTTTGCGAGTTCCTGCGATATGGCTGTGATGGCGTTCAGGTCCTGCGCATCCGAGATACAGGTGGGGTAGACGATGGGTTTCACTATGGTGGAGAGCACGCTTGCGATGGAGGTGCAGCCCATGCTGTCCGCAGTCTGGAGGATTCTTCCCCTAACGCGGATCCAGCCCTCGATTTTCGAATCGAGGAGAAGCATCCCGAGACCGGCCTCGTTCTCGAGGAACCCGATAATGTCGCTGCCACGGTTGTTCTTATTCAAGGCGGTGAGGAATACGTCCCAGAACTGCGTGCTTTCTTCCTCGGTCTTGAGGATTTTCCGAATGGCTGCGAAGTCGAATTCCAGGTAGACGAAGGAACTTTTATCCTCGTCACTACGGATAATTTCTTCCTGACAGCGCCTTTCGAATATTTCCGACGTATAGATGGAAATATTAAAGCGGTGCTTTCTAATCAATTTGAAGAGTTCTTGCTTCATCGCTTGCACAAAATTAGTCTATTTTTTGAGTATGCAACGTTTGCTCAAATTGAAAAAAGTGCTGAAGAACAGCGTTTTGGCGTCGCTCTCCGAAAGTTTGAAGGCGGCGAAGGCCAACGGCGGAAAGTTCCGCGCCCTCTCCGGAGAAGAAATCTCCGCCCTGGAGAAGGACGGCAACCGTTGTGAGGACTGGAGCCGTGTGCTGGTTGATGCGAACTTCGCCCCCGGCCGCATTCGCAATTCCGTGTTTATGGGCGATGTTCGCCTGCCTGCGTTCTATGGGACGCTCCTGCTGCCGGGCGATGTCTCGTTCCCGACAGGCATTTACGATAGCCTCGTGTGCAACTGCATTATCGAGAATGCTCTTGTGTACAAGGTCGGCATGCTCTGCAACGTGCTGGTGCGCAATAGCGCCGTGGTGCAGAATGTTGGGTCGCTGGTCAGCAGCGGCAAGATCAACTATATGATAGGCTCCACCATCGCGGTGGGTAACGAGATGGGGGCACGCAAGGTGCGCGTGTTCCCGGACATTACCACCGATCTCGTGGATGTCCAGCTGTTCCACAAGGGCGAACCCGACGTGGAGGCCGCGTTCGACGAGCAGTTGAAGCTGTTCCGCGAAGAGACTGCGCTGCCGTTTGGCGTGGTAGGCAAGGGTGCTGTCGTTTCGAACACTAATATTGTTCGCAACAGCTGGATTGGTTCGCATGCGCGCATTGAGGGGGCATCCAAGATTCGTAATACGGTTATCCTGAGTTCGCTCGAAGAATCTACGCACATTTACGATTCCGTTATTATCGAAAACACCAACGTGCAGATGGGCGTGAAGGTGCATACCGGCGCCGAGGTGCAGGGCAGTGTGCTCATGAGCCGCGTGCGCGTAGGGAGCAAGGCGATTGTCAAGTCTTCTATTGTTGCACCGTGCTGCCACATTGAAGAGGGCGAGGTAAACAGTTCTTACGTGGGCCCGCTGGTGCAGATGCACCACCATTCGCTTTTGATTGCGGCGCTCTGGCCCGAAGGCTGTGGCAACATTGGCTACGGCGCAAACGTGGGCAGCAACCACACCGGCCGCATGCCCGATCAGGAGATTATGCCTGGCCAGGGAATGTTCTTTGGCCTTGGCGTGAACATCAAGTTCCCGGCGAACTACCGCGAGTCCCCGTTCACGCTTGTTGCAAGCGGCGTGACCACATTGCCGCAGCGCCTCAAGTTCCCCTTCTCGCTTATACGTCCGGGTGACCCGCAGCTTATGGGAGTGCCTGCAAAGCTCAACGAGCTCGTGCCCGCATGGAACTATACGCGCAACGCCTATGCGATGGACCGCAACCTGTTCAAGTATTCCCAGCGCGGTAAGGGCTGTGTGCCAGCATCGTTCTTTAGCATATTCAACCCCGATACTGTGCGCCAGGTATACGATGCGTACAATCGCCTGCAGGTTGGCCAGGTGCGCGACGTGTACACCAAGGAACATATCGACGGTCTGGGCGAGAACTTTATGCGCGAACGCGTGCGCCAGGGTGCGCTCACCGCTTACGGCGAGTACCTGGAACGTTATGTGCTCGATTTGCTGATTACCCTCGTTGAAGCCGATGATTCCTTGCTCAAGCAAACGCCGCGCGAACTGCGCAAACTTCTGACTGGCGACTTGAACCGTGAAATCGCGCGCGTGGTGCCGCTCCCCGAGACGCTTGATGAACTCGTGAAGCGCTTCCGCATCCTCGAGAAGAACTGGTTCGAGAACGTATTCCATGGGCTCGACAAGGATAACGAGCGCGGTCGAGCTATCTTCGATGATTACGATGATGCGCATCCGGTCGATACGGCGTTCCTGGAATGGGAAAAGGGTCGCTTCGAGGAGACTGTCAAGCGCCTCTCGAACGTGCTCAAGAACATCGGGTAAGTTTACCGCATGTATCTCACTGCATTCATTTGGGCAGAATTTATACTCCGCGTAGTGATTGAACTGCGCGAGGCCCGTGCTGTGCAGCAACGTGTAAGCGTTTTTACCTTGATGCGCTTGCTCCCGCTTATAAACGACTTTGTGCCGCTGCCGGAAAACCGCGAGCCACCCGCGCTTGGCAGGTTTGTGGAGATGCATGAACAAGGCCACAAGGTGTTGCACCATGCATTGCTCCGGAACTTGGTGAAGGTCGCCTTCGCGCTTGTCGCCATCTGGTTTTTGGCCGCGCTGATGATCCGCTGGCAGATGTTGTTCTGGGAGGCGGTGTTGTGGCTGCATGTTGTCGCAATTCCGTTCCGCATATTCTTCCATTTCTACTGCTGGAATCAGGAATATGAAGCTGACCGCTATGCGTTAGAAAAGACGGACAAGAAGCTTGCGAAAAATAACCTGCGGGAACTGATTCGCTGCGAATACCCGCACACGCCGCTCTTTGCGCTTATCTACAGGGAGCACCCGACGGCGGTACTCCGCAAGGAACGCTTGCTGAATAGATAAAGGCCGCGGGCGAAATGCTCGCATTTTTTCTCTGGTAAGGGGATGTGCGCGGGTAAAGGGCCGCGCAATTTTTTTGCAGGTAGAAAATGCGCGCGACGTGCTATTTCTTTTCGCGGCCGAACGCAAGGATAATGGCGTTCACGATAAATGCCGCCACCATCAGGAAGTCGCCGGTATGCGCGCCGAGTGAACCGGGCAGGGGAGGGCAGAGCTTGCCTGCGAGGGCGAGCGCACCGCCTGCAACAATAGCAGACGCAACAAATTTCGGTTTGGCCTTTAGCCCGAGTAAACCCCACAGCACCGGCACAGTGAAGGCTCCCGCGTAGACGGCGAGCGCAAGCAAGAGCGTGCCGATGATATCCGTGAACACGAGCGCAAGCAACAGCGCTACGATGCCGTTCAGGAGGATTACGATGCGGGCTTTCGCGAGTGGATTTTTTGCGGAATTCCGGTCTGCAGCGTTGCCCATATCGAAGAGCCTGCAGATGATGACGGAACTGCTGAGCAGCGTGGTGTCGGCGCTGGAGAGTACGACGCTCAGCAGTGCAAGCGCGAACAGCGGGAGAAGCGCCGGCGGCAAGACTGCATTTGCAATCGCCGTGATGCGGGCTCCTTGCACTTCGCCGAGACTCACGCCATAAACGGCGAGGAACCCGATGACAAAAGCCACCGGGATAAGCGTGCAGGCTGCACCTGCAATCGCCTTCTTTGCCGTAGCGACATCTTTTGCGCAGAACATGCGGCTGAAGATATCGGGGCCAGCGGTGTACGTTGTGCCGTAAGTAAGAATCAGCAGGAACAAGTCGAAGGGCGTGAAGTTTGCATGGAACGGGAAGGGCGGCGCACTTGCTGCCTGCGTGGCGGCCGTAAGCTGCGCGCCAGATGTCGCGGCGGCTCCACCGAATAGCGCGAAGCCTGCGATAAGCACGAGCCCGGCGATAATCAGGCATGCCTGGAAAAAGTCCGTGCGCAAAATCGAAAGCTGGCCGCCCGCGAGCGTGTAGCCCGTAAAGACTGCCGCCGATACGATTGCAGCCGTCGTGTATTCCATCGGGGTGAATGTCATCAGGAGTTTCGCCGCCGCGATAATCTGCGCTGCCACGATGCCTGTCCAGGCGACAGGAATCACGATGGAGGCTACGAACCGCGGGCCCTTGCCGTAAAGATTTTCCACAAGGTCGGGGAGCGCGTATTTCCCGTGACTGTATGCGCGGCCCGCAAACGGGATGAGGGCGATGAGCCCGAGGGCGCCCGTAAGCATGAACCAGCTGGCGGCCCCGCCGAGTTTCATCCCGGAATCGACTGCCCCGATAACGGCCGACCCGCCAAGAATCGTGGCCACCAGGCTCCCTGCGACAGCCTTTGCAGAAGCCCCCTTGCGCGCCACGAAAAAGTCGGGAATGTCCTTCACGCGCCGCGCACTGCGCATGGCGATCAATGCCAGGACAACGAGGTAAATAATCAGTGCTATATTCATAATTCGTGCGGGACAAAAATAATTTTTATTGCCACCGGACAGTTATATTTAGAACCAGAAAGGTACTGCTAATCTATGTTCAAGAAATGGATTTTGATTCTGGCGATTGTCATCGAGGTCATTCTCGTTGCAGTATTTTTTGCGGCGGGAGCAAAAATCCAGTCCTATCATCTTGGCTTCGTGATAGACAAAACTTTCCTGGAAAACATTGCGGCGTGCGAGTTCTATATGACCCTGCGCGATGGCGTATCCGCGTTTGCCTTGTTCTTCTTGGCCGCTATCCTCTTTTATTGTTGGGGCTTGCGCAAGTCCATAAAGGAGGGGGAAAACAGGGACAAGGGGCCGCTCTGGGGAACCGTCATTTTCATAGTGACAGCCTTTGTCTTCGCGGTTCCTGAATTGAGCGAACTGCCTACGAGGAACTCGGAAAAAGTGTTTGTACAGATGGAACGCCTCAAGGACAAGCATACGGAGCATTACAGGTCCGGGAGCTCCTATTACCTCATATTCAGCGGCGGGAAAGACTTGAGGGTGACCTCGAAACGTTACGATTATTCGCGTATCGGGAATGTCTATTACACGTTCTACCAGGGCGATATCCTTATCCAGGCGCTCCTCACGGACAAGTATACATTGAAAGACCTGGGTGACTCGTACCGCAATTAGCCATTGTCAGGTTATATTTATGGTATGGGTATCTTGCGCAATCATGTGCTTTTGGCGCTTTTGCTAGGCGCCTTCCCGCTACCTGCATTGGCGGCGAGCCTGGATGGCGTTTTTGATGCGGGCTGGACTACGGCGTACCAGTCTGCGGATTCCATAAACCATATGCACCAGCGCCTGCACAATTTGGGCATGGAGCAGGTGGTGCTGCAGTACGCGGCGGTCGAGAAGACTCACCTGTATTACCCTTCAGCGCTGGACTTTCTGCAGAACACGCAGTATAAGAACAACCAGCTTTTCCCGAAGAGTATAGAAGCGGCGAAGCTGACGGGGAACAAACTCTGGCTGGGGCTTTACTACGATGGCGAAAACTGGTACACGCCGCCTACGGGCGATCAGCTCGATACGCTTGCGGCGCGTAACCTGCTGGTGCTCGACGAACTCTATGCGCTTTACGGGAACGAATCGGTAATCGAGGGCGTGTACATTCCGCAAGAGATTGCGCGTTATTACTGGGATGGCCTCCGGAGCGATGCCACGCCGCTGGCGCTCGCAGGGCGTTTCTTGAATCCGGTCACGAAGGCGGCCCAGGCGAAGGGCTGGAAGGTGATGGTGGCTCCGTTCTACAACCAGAACCTGGATTCAGCTGGGCAGTTGCAGCCCTTTTTCGAGTCGCTCTTTAAAGAGGGATTCAAACCCGATGTCTTGGCGGTGCAAGATGGCGTGGGTGCGAGCGATGCGGGCAGGGCTCATTCCGACACGGCGACGGTGGGCCTTTACGAACTCGCTATCGCGTCTGTTTGCAAGCATTACGGTGTCGATTTCTGGGTAGACTTGGAACTTTTCCGCACCGACGATTCGCATGCGCTTGCGAGTGGCAAGAGGATTGTGACCCAGATTGATACGGCCCGTGCGGCGGGTGCCTCGAAGGTCATCGCCTACGATTTGGCAGTTCTCGGCAATGCCGGGCTCGATTCGCTCGAAAAGTGGCTGACCCGCGATACTACGCAGTCGACGTCTATTAAATTGCCTTGGCCGCGCAATTATGCCCCGCGTAGTTATGGTTCGTATGGGCCCCGGCGCAAGTCGGCGAGTGGCGAAAAGCGCTACTACAGGCTGAACGGGGCGCGCGTCAAGTAGTTTTTTATTATCGCTATTTTGTATATTCTTGGCGAAGAGGTTATTATGTACCGTTTTTCGCGCATTTTTTATCGCCGTCTGGCTGCAATCCTTTGTGTTTTCCTCGCTGTTCCCGCACTCGCCTTCGATGTCTCGGTTAAGGCGAACGTCGATAACGCCCAGGTGTTCGTGGGCGACATGTTCAATTACGAAATCCAGGTGACGGCGCCCGAAAACGCTATCGTGGATTTGCCGAGTTTTGTGGGCAACCTTGGCAGCTTTGAAGTCAAGGAAATGAAAAACGAAAAAATTACCGAGGGCATGCCCAAGGGTACCGCGAAGTTCGTGTGGCTTGCGACGCTCAACACGTTCGTGAGTGGCGATTTTCTCATTGCGCCGCAGCAGGTGAGCGCGGTCGTGGGTAAAGATACGGTCAAGACGAATACCGACCCGGTGGCGGTGAAGGTTTCCATGCGCACCACGGGCGAAGAGACGGACATTTTGGAAGTGGAAGACCCGCTCGATGACCCGCGCCTGCCGCAGTGGCTCTACATCGTGCTGATTGTTGTGGGCGTGCTGTTGCTCGTGATCCTCGGTTGGTTCCTGCACAAGAAGTTTGCGAAGCAGGGTGCTGCACCGCGCCTCCCGCCGTACGAGGAGGCCGTGCTTGCGCTCAAGGAACTCAGGCAAAAGAACTACCTCGCCGAAGGCAACCAGGGCGACTACTTCATGGCGCTCGGGTTCATTGCCCGCCGGTACATCGAACGCCGTTTCGACGTGGATATCCTGGATGCGACTGTCGCCGAGCTCAAGCAGCGTATGTCGCATGTGGCGGGCCTCCCGCAGGCCTACAAGGAATCGGTCGTGACGCTCGCTGTAGAAACCGATCCGGTAAAATTCGCGAAGATGAAGCTGGAAGGTGAACGCTGCCGGTTCTGGGATGAATGGGCCGATAAGTTGCTCGAAGATACCAAGCCCACTCCCGAAGAGGAGCAGGCGAAAAAGGAAGAGCTGAAGGCTGCGGTGCAGGCGGTAAAGGCCGCGCGCAAGGCAAAGTAATTTTCCGATAAGCTTCGTATAGCTTCGTTGCAGAAATCCAATCGTCTCGGCAATGCAAGCATATAAATATGCTTGCGCTGCGCTCGCCTCATAGATTTTCTCGGACTCTCGCTGTACGAGTTGTACAGCTTCGGTCCTGCGGCCTTGCTCTACTCGCTTCTCGAAAAATTGTGATGAGAAAAAAAATTAAAGGCTAATTTCCATTCCCGTGAACATCTGTTCTGCGCGGTCGCCGAGAACATCCCGCAATATTCCGTAGGCGCGGTCGCCGGTGCAATGCCCGGTGTATATCTTTTGCACGTCGAGTTCGCGTAGCCTTTCGGCGAAGGCGCGTACGCGTGCGTCCGGGTAGCGGAAAAGATGGAACCCGCCGAGAACCGCGTAAATCTTCTTGCCGGGGAAGGCGGCCTCGATTTCTTTCACGATGTTGTCGGCGCCCGCGTGGCTGCAGCTGTTCATCACGAACAGTCCCTGCGGGGTATCGAAAACCAGGCTCTGCTCGTGGTCAAAACTGTCGTAGCGGTACTTGCCGTTTTCCTTTACGCTCAGGTGCGCCATCTTGCCGATGCGTTCGAGCCCCGCGGTAGAATGCGGCACGAGCGTTATTCCAGGCGCAATTTCGGCAATGCCTTCCACAAAGCGGATGCGGCCCGAGAATCGTTCGAGCCAGCCCTTGTGAATGCCGATGTATTCGTGGTAGGTAAATCGCCCGAGTAGCTTGTGCGTGTGGTAGCAGTTCTCGCCTGCGCCCTTGCGCAGGTAGAAGGGTGCGGTTTTATTGAGCGCAAAAAATTTCGCCATGCCGTTCGCGTGGTCGTAATGCGCGTGGCTCAGCACTCCTATATCGACTTGCGAGAGGTCGATGCCCATGACGCCCGCGTTTTTTGCGAACAGGTGCGATGCGCCCGTATCGAGCAGCACCTTGTGGCCTTCGTATTCCGCGTACACGGAGAGTCCCCATTCGCCAAACAGCTTGCGCGAACAGCACATGCCTGCGATGTTGTCTATGAGGACTTGAACTTTCATGGCGCTACAAAATTATTCGCAATCTAGGCAAGTCCATTCCACCACGCCGTCGCAGCCTTCCTTGGACCCGGTGAGGCGTTCGCATGTATAGCTTTCGACGTCAATGAGGAACTCGAGATTGCCTGCGTTCTTGGTGCAGCAGCCGTCGCAGTCGCTATCGGCACACTTGTCGTACACGACGGCATCGATGGTGTTGCTGTTCTGGCGCAACCTGAAGGTTTTGCCCCTGTACTTGCCCCAGTCTTTTTCGTGGATAGATATGATGTTGTGTTCGCTGACCCATTGCTCGGTCTGCTGGCCGCTTATGCCTGCAAAGTAGCCTGCCCATTCACAGCCATTGTACACGACGCATTCTTCGCTGCCGGGGTCCGGCCAAGAAATGTACCAGGTCAGGTAGGCCTTGTTCCAGACGGTGTCGGCAGGGGCGCTGGCGGTAACGGAACTGCTCGATTCCGGCGTAGTGCCTGAATTTACATCGGTCGAGACGCCGCTGGAACTGCTGTCGGCACAGGCAGAAAATATTGCCGCTGCCGTGAGCACTGCCCCCATCAGAATCTTGCCAGAAAATTTCATGAAGTCTCCTTTACCAAACACTGCTTACTTGATTGTTTTGCCGTCGCTGAAGGCGTTCCCGACGCGGCGCTCCATCACGTAGTAGCCGTGGCCTGCAGAATCGTAGCACACCGGCTCAAGTTTTTCGACAGAAAGTTTGCCTTCTGCATCTAGCGCAGATTCGTCGGCGGTCACGTTCACGATTTCGCCGAGCAAAAGTTCAGATTCCTCGTCGTAGCTCACCATCTTGCATTCAAGCGCAAGCGGGAGTTCCGCAATCAGCGGGGCATCTACGTTTTCGCTCTTGATGGCGGTGAGGCCCGACTTGGCAAACTTGTCTGCAACCTTGTTCCCGCTGGTGACTCCCAGGTAGTCAATGGCCTTGATGTACTTTGCGGTAGCCATGCTCACGGTAAAGGCCTTGCGCGCCTTGATGTTCGGCATGGTCTTGTGCGATGCTGCCACGTAGATGGCCACCTGGTTCGTGTCGCTAATGGAGCCCCATGCGGCAACCATCGCGTTCGGCGAGCCGTCTTCGTTGTAGGTGCCAATGACGAGTGTGGGTTGCGGGTATAGGAAAGCCTTTACTCCTAGATTCTTGCGCATGTTAAAATCTCCATTTTTTTTACAAGATATATTATTTCGTGGCGAAAATTATATACTTTTTTATTAAATGGATTATCCAAGGAGTTAATATGGTGTTAGGAATTATTATCGCGGTCGTGGTGGTGCTGTTAATCTGCTTCATCACCATGTATAACGGGCTGGTAAAGCTCCGCAACAATCGTGAAAATGCCTTCGCGAATATCGACGTGCAGCTCAAGCAGCGTTATGACTTGGTGCCGCAACTCGTGAATACGGTCAAGGGCTATGCCACCCACGAAAAAGAAACTCTCGAGAAGGTGACCGCTGCCCGTGCCGCCGCCATGAATGCCACTACGGTCGACCAGAAGGTCGCTGCCGACAAGGCCCTTACCAGTGCGCTTGCCGGGCTCCGCGTGTCCTTGGAAGCCTACCCGGAACTCAAGGCGAACCAGAACTTCTTGCAGTTGCAGACGGAACTTTCCGATATCGAGAACAAACTCGCTGCTGCCCGCAGGTTCTTCAACTCCGCTACCCGCGAGTTCAACAATGCCTGCGAAGTGTTCCCGAGCAACATCATCGCTGGCATGTTCAACTTCAGGCGTGCTCCCATGTACGAGCCTACCGAAGGCCGCGAAGCTATGAACAAGGCGCCCGAGGTGAAGTTCTAGCTTCTTCATGAAGTACGTCGGGATTCAGACCCAGATTTGGCGTAACAACAGGAACACGGTTCTGCTGCTCCTGCTGTTTCCTGTTATTTTATTGGGAATGGTTCTCGGGACCATCATGGTTCTCGACTGGCTTGGTTTTTTCTGCTGGGATGGTGTGTGTGGCCCGGGCCTGCAGGCGACCACCTTCCACTGGGATGTCATTTGGCCGTATTTCCTCGACGCGATGCCGTACACGCTCGGGGTGACCGCCATCTGGTTTATTATCGCTTATTTCGCGAATACCGCCATCATACGCCATGCAACGCATGCTCGCCCGCTCGAACGCAAGGAGAATGTGCGCGTCTACAATATCGTGGAGAACCTCTGCATTGCCGGTGGCATTGAGATGCCTAGGATAAACATTGTCGAGGATCCGAATCTCAATGCGTTCGCGAGCGGCATCGATATCAATTCGTACACGATAACGCTCACGACGGGAATCATCGACGCACTGGACGATACGGAGCTTTCTGCAGTGGTGGGTCACGAACTCACGCATATCAAGAACCGTGATACGCGACTGATGGTGGTGTGCATCGTGTTTGTCGGGATATTCTCCATGACGGTGAACGTGCTGCTCAGGATACTTAGTAGCATGTGGCGTTCTCCGCGCCCTCGTACTCGCCGCAAGAATGACGGCGCCGGTGCGGGAATCGTGCTGGTGTTGATTATCGCCCTCGTGTGGGCGACCATCGGGTATTTCTTCAGTACGCTTACGCGCCTTGCCATATCGCGTAAGCGCGAATACGTGGCTGATGCCGGAGCCGCCGAACTCTGCGGCGACCCTCTGGCACTTGCGAGCGCCCTCCGGAAGATTTCGGAAAATCCAGGACTTGCCTCGGTCAAGCGTGACGATGTGGCGCAGCTCTACATTATCCACCCCGATGAGGAAAGCGATAATGACATGGGCCTCACGGGCCTTGTCGCGAAGGCGAATATCCTCTTCTGTACGCACCCCGATACTCCCGAACGCATCCGCCTCCTAGAGCAGTTCTGACCTGCGTCATGCCGCAGTGCCGAAGGCACAAGTGTGTCTACTTACAGTTTAATTCAAAAATGACAGTTTTTGTCACAAGCAAAATGTATCTTTCTTGGTGTAGAAAAAAGTGAGGTACATTATGATCAATTGGAAAAAGTTCGCCGATTATGCAATGCGCGTTATGCTTGTGGCACTTTCTGTGGCCGTGTTCGGCATTTGCTACATGGCGTTTGGCAATGTGGTGCTCGGGATTATCGCAAGCGCTTTTTACGTGTACGAAGTCGCGAAGATTTAGTGCAGTAGCTTCTGGAGCATCGCGCGACAGCCTTCGTTCACGTCGTTCCATGTGGCAACGAAATCGCCTGTATACCAGGGGTCGGCTACATCGCGCGATTCGCCAACCCAGTCCATCAGCAGGGAAACTTTATTGCCGGTAGCCTGCGAGCCAGCGCATTCCAGGCCCGCGCCGTCCCTGCCTGCAAAACTCTTGCCAGCGCATGGATGCACTGTATTTGCAGCGCATGGATGCGCCGTATTTGCAGCGCACTCCTTCTCGTAAATTTCGGGCGGCAATATCCAGCGGAGGTTCCGCAGGTTGTTCCTGTCCATCAGCACGATATAGTCGTAATATTCGTAGTCCCGCAGGGTCATCTGGCGGGCGGTTTTGCCCCTGCAATCTATGCCGTGGCGCTCCAGCATGCGTCTTGCCGGCGGGTACACCGGGTTCCCGATTTCTTCCGTGCTTGTCGCGGCGCTCGCGATTTCAAAATCCGCGCAGTTCTTGCCCGCGCAATCCTTGCCTGCAAAACTTTTGCCCGCGCATTCCAGGCCCGCGCCGTCCTGCAGTTCCGCGACCATCTTCTTCATCACGAATTCGGCCATGGGGCTCCGGCAGATGTTGCCGTGGCATACGAAAAGGATTTTCGGCATCAGTTCGCTCCGCGCTTTTTGTGCACGAGCGGAGTCGCGCTACGCCTGCCGTATTCTTTTTGCATCGTGCGGCCCTGCATGTCGAACCGGCGCGCATCCCTGTCCATAAGGCCCTGCGCATCTTGCCCCGCGAAGTTCCGCGCATTCCTGCGGATTGCCGTCGTGGAATCCTGCGTTCCGGTTGAATCGCTTACTGCGGGCACCGTGTCTGCAGGCGTATTTCCCGAAGTATCTGCCGGCGCCTTCAAAATGCCTTCCTTTATAATCCTCGCAAGCTCCATGGCGCCTGTCGCGTTCGGGTGCACGCTGTCGGGCAAAAACCACGCGGGCGTATTGAATTCCGCGTGCAGGTCGATGATTTCTACACCCTTCCGGGTCGCGACTTCCTGGATGATGGGGTTTATCTGGTTCACGATTGCCGTATCCATGATTCCCCACCCGCAGTTGTTGGAATAGGGCTGCAGCGTCGCGATGATTCTCGGGCTTGTCGGCAGGTGTGCGAACGTGTCGATAAGCGCTTCGTAGTCCTTGTACAGATTTTCCTTATCGTATTGTCCGTAGTTGTAGTTGTATTGGGGTTGCCCGTCTGTTCCGATGCAGTTGTTGCTGAAGAACTTGCTGTCGTTTGTCCCGAGCTCTATGACGACTATATCGGGGTTGAAATTGAGCGCCGCCTTGAAGTTGTCCGTTTTCCAGTAGCTCGAGTTGTTTGTGCCCGACTTGATGATTTCGCCGGCGAATGTCATGCCGGAGACTCCGAAATTCTGCACGCTGTAGCTGTTGCCCAGCATCTCCTGCAGTCGGAACGGGTAGTCTTCTTGCCAGCCGAGCCCGTAGCCCGCGGTGATGCTGTTGCCTACGCACGCCACGCGCGTCTGTGCGCTTGCCGTGCATGCGAGTCCCGTGAAAATGGCCGCTACCGCAGTTGCTCTAAATACTTTTCCAAACATCATGCCTACAATATAAATTACCGAACGGCAGGTCGTCACGCCGGGCGGGCAGTTTTGCGAATCACCGGTGTGCCGCATACAACAAAAAACGACCCGCATTTGCGGGCCGTTTATCAAATTGCTTGTAGAGCCGCCGAACCTTCGGCTTTGTCTATTAATACTTGTCTTTCAGGACCTGCGGGCATTCCACTTCTTCGTAGTTGTGGAGCGGGTTGCCTGCTGCGTGCATGAATCCGGCGAGGAAGAGGCAGCCTTCCTTGGCCTGAGCGTCGTTGCTGAACACGCTGTTGCACTTCTTCTGGAGGCAGTTGAGCGTTGCGCCCGGGCTGTAGTTGGATTCTACTTCGCACTTGGAAAGCAGGCCGCCGTACTGTTCGCCCTGATCGCCCCAGCCCATGCTGCTGCAGCCGTTGAACTGGCCAACGCCACCGCCCGGAATCATGATGTCGAACTGGCCCTGGTTCACGTCGCCACCGATGTTGGTCACCATGATGATAAGCTTCTTGCCCTTGATGGCCTTGTGGTTTGCGTCGGTTGCGTACTTGCCTTCACCAGTGAATGTGAGCTGGAAGCACTTGCCGCAGTCACCGCCGTTGCTTGCGGGCACGGCCGCGAATGCGAAGCCCATTTCGGTACAGCCGTCAACCGTGAACGGAATCTGGCTCGTGCAGGTCATGAGGCCGCCACCGCTGCAGACGCTTCCGCCACCCCAGTCGGTGCTTTCGGTCTTGCCCTTGTTGGTGCACTGCCTGGAGTAGTTGCCGTGTGCGTGTTCCGCCCAGGAGCAGTGAGGCTTGCAGCAATCCCAGTAACGGGTTGCCCAGCCGCTACCTCTGGAGCCGCCCTTTGTCTTGATGGTCGGGCAGCCGCCGGTCGGCTTGCTAGAGGAACTGCTCTGCACGCTGCTGCTAGACTTTGCGCTACTGCTAGACTTGACACTGCTCGAAGAATTGACGCTGCTGGAGGAATTGTCGTCGCTGCTGGCGGGCGTGCTGGAAGATTCCGGAATCACGCTGGAGCTGGACGGCGGAGCGGGTGCCTTCGTGAACTTGTCTCCCGGAGTGAGGTAGGGGAGGGCAAGGATGTCGTCGACCTTTGCGAGCACGGTGCCCGAACCGTCGGTAGAGATAATCTGGCTGGTCGCGTAATCGTAGATGGCGATCTGGGTCGCACCGGTGTCGGTGACCACGCTGGTCAGGCCGTCAGCGCTGGGGTATATGAGGTAATCCACACCGCTTTTCTTGTCGTGATAGAGGAAGGTGATTCCCGTGATGGTGTAGACGGTAGTGTTCTGGGTAAGAACCGGCAGTGCGCCGACGTCGACAGCTTCGAGAATGACATTGCCGAGGGTATCCTTCAGGACGCCTACGGTCGAATTCGCCGGCAGGTCAAAACTGCCGATAACGTTGCCCTGAGCGTCAGTTACCTGTCCATCGGGGTAGATGAGGTAGTCAGTATCGGTTGTCAAAAGCCATGCATTTGACGTGACTACGTATTCAGGCGCTTTGGGGGTTGTCGGTCCCTCGTCGGAACAGTTCCACGCAAAGATAAGCGCTGTAGCGACGAGCAAGGCTTTAAAAAGTTTCTTTTTCATACTCATTCCTTTTAATCCCTAAAACATCACCGAGACAAAGATACTTTAATGATGCCTGTTTTCCATGTAAAAAATCGTCAAAACGGAAAACTGCGTTCCTTTTATGTTCTCGCTCACACTTTACCGAAAACGAATTGTAAACTAATGTAAAATTTTTAAATGTAAAATTAAAATTACAAAAGAAGTGGGGAAGGGCGGCTTCGTGATGGGCACCAGTTCTGCCCAAGTGGATTATTTGTTGATAAGTTGGATTTATCTTATTCTCAAAAATATTGAAACCTTGAAATTTGCCAAATTTCGCCATTTTATATTGTGACGGGAAAGACACTCCGGAAACCACGGAAAAAGGCCCCCTAAAATGTGGATAACTCTCCCTTTTTGGGCTTTTTCGGTAAAAAATGAAAAAAAACGCTTGAAAAAAAAATGTCATTTGCTAAATTTGTGGCTCAATTTCGGAGAGTACCGCTTCCTATGCTTTCCGGGATAACGGAAGTCCTTGAGACTTTTTGACTTGAAGCGATAAACCTTCTGCTGAAGAAGAGGAATAAAATGGCAAAAGAACATTTTGACAGAAGCAAGCCGCACTGCAACATCGGCACCATCG